>JACDEC010000291.1 GCA_013816645.1 Planctomycetota bacterium | reverse complement strand
ATTCGCGTTCGCGTTGTCGAGCAGCGCGCGATCGGTAGCGGGCAGCGCGGCCACGGCTGCGGACAGCCGCTTGCACAGGCGGTCGAGCCGACCGCCGAGGTCGTGCACCCGGTGCTCGGTGGAGTTCAAGGCCGAGAAGGCGTTGGCGCTGTTGGTCGAGAAGAACTGGTTGCGCTCGCGCAGGCCCTCGACCTCGCGCAGCATCTCCTTGAGCGCGATGATCGCGTGGTTGGCGGCCTCGTCGCCCCCGCGGTGGGCCAGGCGGTGCAGCTCCTTGCCGAGGCCCTCGAGCGCAGCGGTGCGGTGGCGCTTGTCGTCGGGAGCGGCGTTGGGCGGATAGAGGCGGTCGAGCATCCGCGCGAGGTTCTCGAGCACGAAGCCGAAGGCGTCGAGGCGGCCGGCGTCTTGGCGGCCGGCGATGAAGCCGACGTCGACGGCCTCGTCGCCGTTCTGGAACGGCGTTTCGATCGGGGCGATCTGATGCGACGGGGCCGGTGATGCCTGGCGCGCTGGTATGCTTTGCTCGTCCATGCGTCCTCGCGGCGCTGGATGGCGCTGCCCGGTCATCTATGGCCCAGGACAGTGGATGAGGCAAGCCGATCCTGCCCGCACGCAGGCCGGTGCCGCAGAGCCGCCAGGATTATACCGCTGGGACGGGCACGGACTGAGCCGCCGTTCCACACGACCGGCACCTGGCTGTTCCCAAACCGCCGGCACCCGCTACACAGGGGGGTTTCTCCCGGAGCGGGTCGCGATCACTTTTATTACTTTTATCGCTCCTATCACTTTTATCACTTTTATCACTTTTATCACTTTTATCACTTTTATCACTTTTACGCTGCGTCATCGGCGACCGTCTTCGCCCATCGCCACCCCCATGGACTTGCTCGCTGGGCACAGGTCGTAGCGTTCCGGCCATGCTCCTGGCGCTGCACGGCTTCACCGAAAACGACGAGACCTGGCGTCCGGTCCTGGCCCCGGTGGCCAAAGACGTGCGCTGCGCGCTGCTGCCCGGCCACGGCGACATGCCGTGCCCGGCCGGACTGACCATCGAGGCCCTCGCCGACCAACTCGCCGCGCGCCACCTCGGCGCGCCCGCCGACGTGCTCGGCTACAGCATGGGCGGACGTATCGCCTTGGTGTTGGCGCTGCGCCATCCCGCCCTCGTCCGCCGGCTGATCCTGGTCTCGAGCGGTCCCGGCTTCCGCGACGACAAGCTGCAGGGCACCAGGCGGACCAACGAGATGGCCCTCGCCGACACCCTCGAGGACGACGGGCTCGGGCCGTTCGTGGCGATGTGGGAGCAGAATCCGCTGCTCAAACCGGCCAAGCCGCTGCCGCGCGCGCTCGAGGAGGACATCCGCGCGCGCCGCCTCAACCACGATCCCCTCGGTCTGGCCGGCGCGCTGCGTCAGCTGGGCGCCGGGGCGATGCCCAATCTCTGGGATCGCCTGCACGGCATCCGCCAGCCCACCCTGCTGATCGCGGGCAGCGCCGACACCCGCTACTGCGAGGTTATGGGCGAGATGGCCACGCTGATCGCCGGCGCGACCTGCCAGGTCGTGGCCGATGCCGGGCATGGCATCCACCGCGAGCGCCCGGATGAGGTGCGCCGGCTGGTGAAAGACTTCCTGGGATGAACGCGGCGGGCGACAACCCCTTCGCCCGCCCCGAACACGATCATCCCGCTCGCGGCAATGATGGCGACCCGCGCCGCGGCGTCATCGCTGGCTGGATCTTCCTGATCTTCGGCGTGCTCTCGCTGCTGAACATGGCCTGGGGACTGATGCACAGCCAGATGCGCCTCGACCTCGGCGCCGTTGCCATGGTGATCATTGGCCGCGGCCTGCTGACCCGGAGCGACAGCGCCAGGCGCTGGGGCATCGGCTGCGCCGGCACCTACGCGGCCATGATCGCCATCGCCATCGCGGTGTTCGTCTGGTTGAACCGCTCTGCCGATGGCGTACGAGCATCCGGCAGCTTCTCGTTCGGCAGCCTCACCGTCGTGCTCGGCATCCTAGTCGCATTTCTCGCTGTCTTCCTGCTGCAGCTCTGGTTGCTGTTGGATGCGCGCACCCGCGATGCCTACGCCCTCGGCGGCAACGAACAGCAGCGACGCGCTGCGCGTCTCGAGCAGCAGGCGCTGCGCCGTCGCAAGATTCGCGGGCCACCGCCCTGAGAGACCGCCGATCGGGCTGCCCACCATCGCAATCGCTGGCGTGGCATCGCCGTTGCCCTCCCGCCGCCAGCGGCGAACCTCGCGCCCATGCGTGACTGGAAGCCCATCGACCGTGGCTACGAAGACATCCTCTACCACCACCGGGCGCGCGAACACGGCTCGGTGGCCAAGCTGACCATCAACCGCCCCGCAGTGCACAACGCCTTCACCCCCAAGACCATCCAGGAACTGCGCGACGCGCTGCAGCACGCGCGCGACGATGAGCAGGTCGGCGTGGTGGTGCTCACCGGAGCCGGCAGCAAGGCGTTCTGCTCGGGCGGCGACCAGCGGGTGCGCGGCCATGGCGGTTACGTCGGCGGCAAGGGCGGCGACCGCGTGCCGCGGCTCAACGTGCTCGACCTCCAGCGTGAGATCCGCAGCTGCCCCAAGCCGGTGGTGGCGATGGTCGCGGGCTGGGCGATCGGCGGCGGCCAGGTCCTGCACCTGGTCTGCGACCTGACCATCGCCGCCGCCAATGCGCGCTTCGGGCAGACCGGCCCGCGCGTCGGCTCGTTCGACGGCGGCTACGGCGCCAGCTACCTCGCGCGCTGCATCGGCCAGAAGCGCGCGCGCGAATTCTGGTACACCTGCCGCCAGTACGACGCCAAGCAGGCGCTGGCCATGGGTCTGGTCAACGACGTCGTGCCGCTGGCCCAGCTCGAGAAGCGAACCCTCGCGCTGTGCGACGAGATGCTGGCGCACTCGCCGATGGCGCTGCGCTGCCTGAAGTCCGCGTTCAACGCCGACTGCGACGGCCAGGCCGGCCTGCAGGAGCTCGCCGGCAACGCCACGCTGCTCTTCTATATGACCGAGGAAGGCAAGGAGGGCCACCGCGCCTACCTCGACAAGCGCAAGCCGGACTTCGGCAAGTTCCCGCGATTGCCCTGATTCCGGGCACGCCGCACCCCGCACCCCGCACTTCGCACGACATCATCCCCCCTCCACTGAAATCCCCGCCATGCTCGCCTTGCGCTCCTGGCTGCTCGCCACCCGCCCGCGCACGCTCGCCGCCGGACTCGCCCCGGTCGCGGTCGGAACTGCGCTCGCATCGACCGGCGTACCGGTCGACTGGCTGATCGCCGGCGCTTGCCTGCTCGGCGCGCTGTTCATCCAGATCGGCGTCAACTTCGCCAACGACGCCTTCGATGCACTCAAGGGCGCGGACACCCCCGACCGCCTCGGTCCGACCCGCGCGGTGGCGAGCGGAGCGATCAGCGCGCGCGCCATGCTCATCGCCACCGCGGTGGTGTTGACGCTCGCGCTGGGAGTCGGTCTGTACCTCGCCGATCGCGGCGGCTGGCCGATCCTGGTGCTCGGGCTGGTCAGCCTGGTGTGCGCGGTCGCCTACACCGGTGGCCCGTTCCCGCTCGCCTACCACGGCCTGGGCGATTTTTTCGTCTTCCTGTTCTTCGGCTTGTTCGCGGTGCTCGGCAGCGCTTGGCTGCAGGTCGCGGTGATCGTCAACGCCGGCTACGCCGCCGGGGTCACCATCGGTTTCCAGCATGCGGTGTCCGACGCGACCGGAGCCCGCATCCTCCAGCGGGTGTGGAGCAGCTCGGAGAGCTGGCTGCTGCGCCTGCCCTGGGAATGGTGGTTGGTCGCGGCGGCGATCGGCCTGCAGGCGACGGCGATCATCGCGGTCAACAACCTCCGCGATATCGAGACCGACGCGCGGGTCGGCAAGCGCACCCTCGCCGTGCGCCTGGGCGATCGAGCGTCGCGCAGGTACTATGCCCTGCTGCAGATCGCCGCCGCCACCGCCCTGTGGTGCGCGGCGCTCGGCGAGGGCGGTTGGCCGCTGGCGCTGCCGGCTGGGGTGGCGACCATCGGCGCGATGCTGCTCGCCTTCACCGTCGCTCGCGCACAGGGACGCGCGCTCAATCGCGAGCTCGCGCGTACCGCCGCCCTTGAATTGGTGACCGCCCTGGCGCTGGTCGCCGCCCTCGCCCGCTGACCCCACCACCGACACCACCCCATGCGCTGCTCGCTCACCGAACACATCCTGCCCCTCAAGGAACCGCTGGTCACCGCGATGGGGCCGATCGCCCGCCGCCTGGTCTGGGTGGTCGCCATCGAGGACGACGTCGGGCGGGTCGGACTGGGTGAAGCCGCGCCGTTGCCGGTGTTCGGCGGCGAAGATCCGCCGACGTGCGCCGAGATCCTCAACCAGGCGCTGCCGCTGCTTAGCGACGACGTGGTGCTCGGCTGGACCGAACGCGGACGGCCCGATGCCGCGATCGGCCGACTCGAGCACCTCTTCGCCCACGCGCCTTGCGCGCGCAGCGCGGTCGAAGGCGCGCTCATCGATCTGCTCGCCCAACGCCGCGGCGAGTCGCTGGCCGAGGTCCTCGCCGGCGGTCCGGCGCTCGAGCAGGTTCCGGTCAACTGCCTGATCGCAGGGACCATCCCCGACATCGAGGCCCAGGTCGAGCGCGCGCTCGCCGCGGGATTCCGCACCTTCAAGCTCAAGGTCGGCGGCGACGTGTTCGCCGACGGCAAGCGGCTCCAGGTCCTGCGCTCGCTGATCGGCCCGGATGCGCGCATCCGCATCGACGGCAATGGCGCCTGGGACCTCGAGCAGGCGCGCTTCTTCCTGACCACAGCCCGCGATTCAGCGGTCGAGTTCTGCGAGCAGCCGCTGCGCGAGCACGACCTCGAAGGCATGGCGACGCTGCGCAAATCCGGCGGGGTGGCCCTGGCCGTCGACGAAGGCATCCGCCAGCCCACCGACGTCGCCCGCGTCGCCGCTGCGCAGGCCGCGGACATCATCGTGCTCAAGCCGATGTTTC
>JACDEC010000290.1 GCA_013816645.1 Planctomycetota bacterium | reverse complement strand
GTCCGGACGCTGGGGGTCGCAAGGAAGCCACCACCACCAGTCGTGAAGTGCCTTCAGCTGGTTGCCGGTTGCCGGTTGCCGGTTGCTGGTTGCCGGTTGCTGGTTGCTGGTTGCTGGAAGCCGGGCGCCGGGCGCTGGGCGCTGGGCGCAATTTTTTGGTTGCTGGCTGAATTCTGGCCGACCGGCTCCCGGCTCCCGGCTCCCGGCTCCCGGCTCCCGGCTCCCGGCTCCCGGCTCCCGGCTCCCGGCTCCCGGCTCCCGGCTCCCGGCTCCCGGCTCCCGGCTCCCGGGTACGCGCGGTGGGCCTGGGACCCCTACCCCTGTGTCGACCCCGACTGCCGGACCACCTTCTCCATGATCGTCACCACGCGCTGGAACTGGTCTTTGCTCTCGAAGAACACGGTCAGAGCCCCCTTCCCGGCGCGCTCCTTGACCTGCACGCGGGTGCCGAACAGGCGGTAGAGATTGGCTTCGAGCTCCTTGACGTGCGGCGGCTTGTCCTTGCCCTTGGTTGGCTTGGTGCCGGCGCCGGGGCCGGCCTTGGCGAGCGCCTCGGCGGCACGCACCGAGAGGCCCTCGTCGATGATCCGGCGGGCGAGTTGCAGCTGCCAGGCCGGATCGGCGATTGTCACCAGGGCGCGGGCGTGGCCGGCGCCCAGGGCGCCGGATGCGATCTCGGCGCGCAGTGCGGGCGGCAAAGTCAGCAAGCGAAGACAATTGGTGATGGTGACGCGGTCCTTGCTCACCCGTTCGGCCAACTCCTCGTGGGTCAGGCCATGCTCCTCGATCAGCGCCTGGTAGGCCTCGGCCAGCTCGATGGCATTGAGGTCCTCGCGCTGGATGTTCTCAATCAGCCGCAGCTCAGCGAGGTGCTTGGGGTTGTCCTCTTCGCGCACCACGACCGGTACCCGGGTCAGGCCTGCCTGCCGGGCGGCCCGGAAGCGGCGCTCGCCGGAAACGATCTCGTAGCCCTCGTCGCGGCGCATGACCACGATCGGCTGAAGGATGCCGTGGAGTCGGATGCTCTCGGCCAACTCGCCCAGTGCGGCGGCGTCGAACTGCTTGCGGGGATTGTCACCAGGCGAAACTATCGTAGTAATATCAACGTCCAGGAACCCCCTGCCGCCGTCCTTGCGGGGCGTGCGCGCGAAGACTTCGCTGAGACTCTTGCCCAAGCCGTGATCAGCGAAGGACATGGAGCAGCTCCCGGGTGGCCTCGAGATACGCAATACCGCCAGCACTGAGCGGATCGTAATCGATGATGCTCTTACCGTGGCTTGGCGCTGCAGCCAGCGCGATATCGCGGGGAATGGCAGTCTTGAGTACGTGGGTCGGGAAGTGACGGCGCAATTCCGCGGCGACCTGCCGTGCGAGCGCTAACCGGTCATCGTACATGGTGAGCAGGATTCCGGCGAGATCGAGTGAGCCATTGCCCTGCTCGCGAAGATCCTGCAGCGCCGCGAGGAGCTGGGACAGGCCTTCCATGGCAAAATATTCACACTGGATGGGAATGAGCAGGCGATCAGCTGCCAAGAGTGCATTCACTGGCAGCAAGGACAGGCTGGGTGGGCAATCGATGACCACCAGGTCATAGACGGCTTTCAGTCCATCCAGGCGCTTACGCATGAACTGCCGACCGCCGCTGGCCTGAACCAGGTGATGCTCGCGGTCCCGCAATCCCGCTCCGCCGGGAATGACATCGACCCCTGCAGCGGTCGATGGCAAGGGTGCTTGATCGTCGAGGATGGTGCCAGGCGGGTGCTGTTCTGCCGGTACCAGGACGCTGGATGCATTGCCCTGGGGATCGAAATCCACCAGTAGGACCCGTTTGCCGGCCAGGGCTGCATACGCTGCCACATTGATCGCGGTGGTGGTCTTGCCGACCCCACCCTTTTGATTGCTCACCGCGAGAACCGTCATGGATGTTCCACGTGGAACCGTGCCCATCTATCCGCGCCATCCGCGCCACGTTCCACGTGGAACGTCACAGGCGCCTGAGTACGACCGTCGGCTTGATGGTCAATCCCGCGCGGTCGATAGCCTCGATAGCGCTGAGAAACGCTCCACCGCGTTGCGGATGGGTGGTGGCTTCGATGACGGCACTGCCGCTCGGATCGGGCGCGCCTTGGTAGACACTCAATACACTAACCCCATGGTTGCCGAGCGTCGAGGCGATGCCAGCGAGCACGCCAGCACGATCGGGCACGGTGAAGCGGGCATAGCTGCTGGTGAGTTCCTCGGCCTCGGGAACCAGGGGCACGTCAGCGTCGCTGCGGAAGAAACGGAAGCGGCTGGCGGTGAACTGGTAGCGGCCCGTCACCACATCGACGAGATCGGCGAGCACCGCGCTGGCCGTGGGCAGGGCGCCAGCGCCTGGACCGACCAGCAGCAAGGTCTTCACCGCGCTGCCCTGGATGACGATGCCATTGAAGTTGGCGTTCACCGATGCCAGCGGGTGGTCGAGGGGAACCAGGGTCGGAGCGACCCGCAGTTCCAGGCCCTGGTCACGGCGCTGGGCCACGGCGAGCAGCTTGATGCGCGCGCCCATGGTGCGGGCCGAGCGGATGTCGTCGAAAGTTATCGACTGAATGCCTTCGACCCGGATGCCGGTCAGCGGGATGCGGCCATTGAAGGCGATGCGCGCCAGGATCGCCAGCTTGTGGGCGGTGTCAGTGCCGTCGACGTCGAGGGTCGGGTCCGCTTCGGCATAGCCCAGTCGCTGGGCTTCGGCCAGCGCTTCGGCATAGCCGACCCCGCGCGATTCCATGCTGGTGAGGATGAAGTTGCAGGTGCCGTTGAGGATGGCCGCGATGCCGTCGATGTGGTTGGCGACCAGGCCGTCGCGCAGCGCGGCGATCACCGGAATGCCGCCGGCGACCGCGGCCTCGAAGGCGATGCACACGCCTTTGGCGGCGGCCAGGGCGAACAGTTCGTCGCCACGCATCGCCAGCATCGCCTTGTTGGCGGTGATGACGTTCTTGCCGGCCTCGAGCAGCGCGCGGCAGATGCGCGTCGCCTCGTCGATGCCGCCGACCAAATGGATGACGGTGCGGATCTCGGGGTCGCCGGTCAGGTCTTCGAGGCGATCGCTGACCCGAGCGCCGGTCGCCGCCTGATCGCGGCGCCGCGAGGGGGTCTTGGTGACGATGGTCTTGAGCTGCAGGTCGAGCCCACAGCGGTCATGGAACAGCGCGCGGTCGCGGGCGAGGATCTCGACCACGCCGCCGCCCACGGTTCCCCAGCCGACTAGGCCGATCGCGCAGCGCTCCATCGCTCCTCCGCGGCGGCATGGTGCGGCAGACCTCGGGGGTAGCAACAGTGGCGCGCGGCCGCTGGACGAATCAGCCGTCCTTACGCAGCGCGACCATCGCCCGGACCGCTTCGCCATCGACCAGCGGCCGCAACGCGGTCAGCAGCTGATGCGAGGTCGCGAGCAGCGCGCCATAACTGACCAGGGGCTGAGCCACGCCGGCGAGCAGCACCAGGGTTTCGCCAGGACCGAGCTCGACGGTTTCGTTGCCGAGCACCCGCAGGGGGGCCGGCGCGCTCGGCGAGAGCAGCACCACCGCCGCCCGTCCGGTCGCCCCGGCGCGGACCTTGCCGCCGTCCTGGATCAGCGCGATGGCGAGATCGTCGCAGCCCGCCGTGGAGGCGGTGGTCATCGCGTCCGGGTCGTTGGCCCGTTCGAGCTGGTCACGCACCAGCAACCATTCGCCGCCGGTGCTGGCCGCGCACCACAACCCGCCCGGGCGAGCCGGCTGGCTCCAGGCGTTGCCGAGCGTGGCGGCTTCGACCATCGACAGCCCGCCCTGTTTCGGACGGATGAGCGGCGAACCGCGCGAGGGTGAAGCGCCGGGTGGGCGATCGACCGGCGCCACCCGCGGCGGGGTCGGGGCGGCCTCCTGGGCGGATGGCTCGAGCGGCAGGGTGACCTTGGCGTAGGCGACTTCGGTGTCCGGTGCGTAGGTGTCCGAACCGACCCCGCCGGCGGGCCGCTCAGCGAGCGTCCGGATCGCGGTCTCGAGCTCGGACAGCAGGTCCTCCGGCGTCGGGCAGCGCCGGTCGCGGTTCTTGGTCATCGCCCGGGCGATCACCGCCGCGGTGGCGTCGGACACGCTGGGATTGCGTTCGCGGACGTCCGGCAAGGGTGCCGTAACCACGTCCTGGATGACCTTGTAGACGTTGCTGCCGAGGTAGGGGGCCTGACCAGCGAGCAGGGCGTAGAGCGTCGCGCCGAGCGAATAGATGTCCGAACGGATGTCGACGTCGCGTTCGCCCAGCGCTTGTTCCGGCGACATGAAGGCGGGCGTGCCGATCGCGCTGCGCGTCTGGGTCACCTGGTCGGCGCCGGTCAGGCGCACCAGGCCGAAATCGGCCAGCTTGACCGTCCCGTCGGCAGCGACCAGCAGGTTGGGCGGCTTGATGTCGCGATGGACCAGGCCGGCGGCATGGATCGCGCACAGCCCGCGCGCGCAGTCGCGCACCACCGCCAGGGCCTTGGCCTCGGGCAGGACGCCGCCATGGCGCTTGGCCATCGCCTCGGCGTCGCCGCCGGTGACCAGTTCGAGCGCGATGTACAGCCGGCCGCCCGACGAACCGACGTCGTAGCAGGCGACCACGTTGGGATGGTTGAGCCGGGCGGCCGCGCGCGCTTCGCGCAGGAAGCGCTCGGCGTAGCTGGATTCGTCGCCGACGTCCTGGTCGAGCACCTTGAGCGCGACTTCGCGCTGCAGCGAGACCTGCATCGCCCGGTAGACCGTGGCCATCGCCCCGCGGCCGAGCTTCTGCAGGACCTTGTAGCCGTGGACGATGCGCAGGGCGGGATCGCTCTTGGCCGAGGCCGCCGGTTCGGGGCTGGGGATGCGCATCGGCGCCGGCGCCGGCGGCGCTTCGCGCCTGGGCAGGGCGTCGCGCATGCGCGCATCGAGCGTCTCGCGTTCGAGCGGGCGTCCGGCCTGTGCCGCGGGGCAATCGCGCAGCACCACCGCCATGCGCCGCACGCTGTCGAGGGT
>JACDEC010000289.1 GCA_013816645.1 Planctomycetota bacterium | reverse complement strand
CCTTCGGCGCCGAGGTGGTGAAGCCAGGAGTCAGGGAGGCCCGCCGCGAGCCAGGAGCGCAGCGACAGCGAGCAAGGGCTGGGGGGCAGCGCCGCAGGCGCGTTCGCGGGGGGAGACCATCCCCCGCGTCAGCGAGCCAGGAGCGCAGCGACAGCGAGCGTCTGTAAACAGCAAGCCGAAGCATTACGCAGCAGGGATCTCCGCCGCCTTCTTCTCGGCCGGCTTCTCTTCCTTGCCGACCTCTTCGCCGACGGTGTGGCGCATGACCTCTTCGACGCTGGTCACGCCGCGCAGCGCGTTCATCAGTCCGGCGCGGCGCAGCGTCACCATGTTGTTGGTGATCGCGCAGGCGCGGATGTCGATGGCGCTGCCGCCCTTGACGATGATCGCGCGCAACTTGTCGTTCATCTCCAGGCATTCGACCATGGCGAAACGACCCTTGTAGCCGGCCGAGCACAGGCTGCAGCCGACCGGCTTGTGCAGCACCAGGCCTTCGATCTCCTGCGGCCGGTAACCGACCTCGAGGAGCTGTTCGCGCGACGGCATCTCCTCCGGGGTCATCGGCGCCTTGCAGTTCTTGCACAGGCGGCGGCCGAGGCGCTGGGCGAGCACGCAGAGCACGGTCGAGCCGATCAGGAACGGCTCGATGCCCATGTCCTTGATGCGCGAGATCGTCGACGAGGCGTCGTTGGTGTGCAGGGTCGAGAGCACCAAGTGGCCGGTGAGCGCGGCCTTCACCGCGATCTCGATGGTCTCCTGGTCGCGGATCTCTCCGATCATCACGGTGTCGGGGTCCTGGCGCAGGATGGCGCGCAGCGCGGCGCCGAAGGTCAAGCCGCGCTTGATGTTGACGTGGACCTGGTTGAGGCCCTCGATCTCGTATTCGACCGGTTCCTCGACCGTGGTGACGTTGTCCTCGACGGTCATCACCGCGCGCAGGCACGAATAGAGCGTCGTCGACTTGCCCGAACCGGTCGGCCCGGTGACCAGCACCATGCCGTAGGGCGCGTCGATGCAGCGCTGGACGATCTTGAGCACTTCGGGCTCGAAGTTGAGCGTCTCGAGCGATCCCGCCAAGTTGCCCTTGTCGAGGATACGCATACAGACTTTTTCGCCGTGCACGGTCGGCAGCGAGTTCACGCGGAAGTCGACCGCGCGCCCGCCGATCTTGACCTGGAAGCGCCCGTCCTGCGGCTTGCCGTGCTCGGCGATGTTCATGGTGTCGGTCATGATCTTGATGCGCGACACCATCGCCTTCTCGAGGCGCTTGGGCGGGTTGAAGACCTCGTGCAGCACGCCGTCGACGCGGTAGCGCACGCGCACCCGCTTCTCGAACGGCTCGATGTGGATGTCCGACGCGCCTTTCTGGATGGCCTGCATGATCAGCGTCTTGACCACCTTCACCGCCGGGCTGTCCTCGCCCTGCGCTTCGAGCCCGTCGTCGTGCTCCTCCTCCTCGTCCTTCTTCTCGGTGACGGTGAGCTCTTCGCCGTCGTTCCCGACGTTCTCCATGAACGACTGGACTTCCTGCTCCTTGGCGTGGTAGGTGAGCTCGATCGCCTTGTTGATCGCGCGCTCGGTCGACACCACGGTGAGCAGCTGCTTGCCGGCGGTGATCTTGATGTCGTCGAGCATCACCACGTCGTAGGGATTGGCGACCGCGATGGTCAGGTAGTCGCCGACCATCGCGAGCGGCAGCACGCAGTAGAACTTGGCCATCTCCTCCGTCATCGGCGGGTTGCCCTTGTTCTGCTCGATCAGGCCGTCCATGTCGACGCGCATCTTGTCGAGATCCAGCGGCGGGACTTGGCTGTCCTCGCTGACCAGGCCGAGCAGGGTCGCCTCGTCGATGAGGTCCTCGCCGACCGCCAGCGTGCCGACCAGCAGTCCTTCCTTCTGCGCCTTCTCGCTGAGCGCCTTGGACTGTTCGTCGGTGACCAGGCCGTGCTTCTTCAGCAGTCCGGAGACCTTGCGATTGTAGGCTGCGACGTTGGCCATGGCGGTTTCGGGTGGTCCGGGGTCCGGTGGTGAGTGATCTGATGATTAGCGGAGGAGGCGCGGCGCGGGCCGCATCACAATCCGTTGGCGACGAGCACTGCGTTGATCTCGCTCATCTTGGTCAGGAACAGCTGGAGCGAGCAACCGGTCTGGCCCTCGATCTCCTTGAGCAGGTCCTCGGACAGCAGGCCGGCGATGGCCACGACCAGCACCGAGCCGATCGAGTCGATCGGCACGAACTGGAAACGGCGCATCATCTGCGGGTCGAAGATCTCGAGCAGCTCTTTGTTGATGTTGTACTGAGACGGCAGGATGTAGGGGATGCCGAACTGGCTGACCAGCACCGACACCATCTTCTCCTCGGTGATCAACTTCTGCTGCACCAGCGTCTCGCCGAAGAGCAGGCCGAGCTGGTGCTGCAGGCGCAAGGTGTCCTGGACCTGCACGTCGCTGAGCAGGCCCTGCTCGACCAGGATCTCGCCGAGCTTCTTGCGGGTCAGGCGGGTCAGGGAGACCATTGATCAATTCCTGTGCGACGTGCGAGGTGCGAGGTGCGAAGGTGGAAGGCGCAAGGCGACGTAATCCGTGGCGCTCGACACGTCGCACGCCGCACCTCGCACATCGCACTGGCTGTTCAAGCGACCTCCCGCGACGCCGTGCGCTTCAGATCCTCCGGATCGCTCGAGTGCGACATCGCGTCGTCCCAGCTGATCAGGCTGTTCTTGTAGAGCTCGAACAGGCTCTGGTTCATCGTGCGCATGCCGATGCGACCGCCGGTCTGGATGTGCGAGAGGATCTGGTGGCACTTGTCCTCGCGCACCAGCGAGCGGATCGCCGAGTTCGGCAGCATGATCTCGCAGGCCATGGCGCGGCCGCGGCTGTTCATCTTGGGCAGCAGCTGCTGGCAGAACACGCCTTCGAGCACGAACGACAACTGGGTGCGGATCTGGTTCTGCTGGTGCGAGGGGAACACGTCGACGATGCGGTTGATGGTCTGCACGCAATCCGAGGTGTGCAGCGTCGCGAAGGTGAGGTGACCGGTCTCGGCCAGGGTCAGGCCCGCCTCGATGGTCTCCTTGTCGCGCATCTCGCCGATCAGCACGATGTCCGGGTCCTGGCGCAGCACGCGGCGCAGCGCCTGGTTGAAGCCCTGGGTGTCGGTGCCGACCTCGCGCTGGTTGACCAGGCAGGTCTTGTTGCGGTGCACGAACTCGATCGGGTCTTCGATGGTGATGATGTGGTCGGGGCGGGTCTGGTTGATGTAGTCGATCATCGACGCCAGGGTCGTGGACTTGCCCGAGCCGGTCGCGCCGGTGACCAGCACCAGGCCCTTGTTCAGCTCGCACAGCTTGGTGCAGACGTCCTTGGGGACGCCGAGCTGGTCGAAGGTGAAGATCTCGTAGGGGATGGTGCGCAGCACCGCGCCGACCGCGCCGCGTTGGAAGAAGGTGTTCACCCGGAAGCGGCCGACGCCGGCCAGGCCGAAGGACATGTCGAGCTCGAGATCCTGCTCGAAGCGCGCGACCTGCTGGCCGTCGAGCACCGAGTAGACCAGCTTCTTGGTCTGCTCGGGTCCGAGCACCTCGAGGTTGGGGACCTCGGCGAGCTTGCCGTCGAGGCGGATGCGGGGGGCGGATCCGGCCGAGATGTGCAGGTCTGACCCGCCGCGCTCGACCATCAGACGCAGAAGTTCTTCGAGAGTGATCATGCTGTCTCCCGCCGCACGACGGCGGCCACGGACGGAGCATGGCGAACGGGCGTCGGCCGCGCAAGCCCGTGACGGCATACCGGCGAACCGGGGTAACCCGGTGTCTGCTATGGACTAGTGCCCGAGCAGCGAATCAGCGGGCCAAGACGAAGACTGGCACCACCCACACCCCGGCCCGGCCCGCGGCGGCGATGATGCGCGCGCGCATGGCCACGTCGCGCTCGCGCGGCTGCAGTGGGTCGACCCGGACCCCCACCGCCGCGACAACCGGCTTTGCCGCCGCGGCGAAACGTTCACGCAGCAGTGCGACCAGGGCGTCGTCGTCGAGGCCGGCGACCCCCTCGGCATCGGCGACCAGCGCCTCGCCGTGCGCGCGCAGGGTCAATGGAAGATCCACCGCGGAGATCACCAGGCGGATCGGGGTACCGGGCGGTGGCGCGATCCCGGTATAGACCTCGAAGCGCGCATCGCTGTCGGCGCCCGGGAAGGGGCTGGCGATCAGCGCGTCGGCCTCGTCAAAATTCACCATCACCGACTTGGTGCTATCGAGCATGAAGCGCTCGCGCCTGGCGACCACCCCATCGGGACCGGCCTCCTGGGTGACCTGCATGCGGCTGCCGGTGTAGATCCACGGCAGCGGCGGGTACGGGCGATCGATGCGGCGATCGCGGACCAGGCAGCTGGCGTCGGCTTCGACCCACTCCCCGGCTCCGTCGGGCGCGGGCCATTGGGCGGTCAGCCGCAGCGGCGTGCCGCGCGCGGGCAGGCCGCTCGACTCGGGCGAGCCCACCCCATCGTCGACGCCAAGGATGGAGATCACCGCGAACTTCACGAGCTGCCCGTTGCCGGTGGCGAGGCGGATCATGCTCTCATGGGTCTTGCCGCCATCCAGGCAGGCCAGGACTTCGAGACCATCGACCGGTCCCTGATCGAAGAGTGTGGCGCCTTCGAGCACCACCCGTCCCGACCCAGCCAGGATCCCGGGGGCGACCGCGTTGAGCTCGCCGAGCGCGGTTGCGGCCGCCGTCCGCGGCTTGGCCGGGGCCGGCAGGGCCGCCAGGAGATCGTCGAGCGCCGCGAGGCCCTCGGCTCCGGCGAGATGGCAGACGAACAGCAGGACAGCGAGGGCGACACGGGCCATGGACGCTCCTGATCCAGGAGTACCCGGCGCGGCCGTCGACGCAAAGGTCCGGCCTGCGACGGGATGGCGTACGGCGCGACAAACCGCATGGGGTCTGCGCACGCGATGAGCTATCGGTTCAGCGCTTGGCGGCTGCGCGCAGCTTACGACGCGGCGCGACCCGCCGGGCTTTGGTG
>JACDEC010000008.1:7880-17807 GCA_013816645.1 Planctomycetota bacterium | reverse complement strand
CGCCAAGGTCGAAGCGCCGATCGCCGGCCGGGTCGGGCGCACCGTCGCCGCGGGCAACCTGGTGTCCCCGGCCGGCCCCGCGGTGACCACGCTGATCGCCGTCGATCCGGTCTACGTGACCTTCGACCTCGACGAGCGCACCTGGACTGCGGCGCGCGCGCTGCTGACCGCCAAGGACGCGCCCCACCTGCAGGTCGCCCTCGACGGCGAGGCCGGTTATCCGCACCGCGCGGCCTTGGCCTTCGCCGACAACCGCGTCGATCCCGCCACCGGCACCATGCGCCTGCGCGCGCGCCTCGACAATACCGACGGGACCTTCATCCCCGGCAGCTACGTGCGCGTCCGCCTGCCGGTGACCGTCGAGCAGCCGCGCCTGCTGATCGATGAACGCGCTATCGCCAGCGATCAGACCAACAAGTACGTCTACGTCGCCGAAGCCAAGCCGGCGGATGCGGCGACCAACGCCCCGGCGGTGACCATCGCCGCCTACCGGCCGATCGTGCTCGGGCCCGCGGTCGGCGATGGCCTGCGCATCGTCGCCGAGGGGCTGAAGGCCGGCGAACGGGTGATCCTCGACCGCGCCAAGATCTTCTTTCCCGGCATGCCAGTGGCGCCGATCGACGCGGCGACCCCGCCCGCCGAGCAACCCGGCGCCGGTCCCGCGCCCGCGCCGGCGAGCGACGCGCCGTGAACCTCCCCGACTACTTCGTCGACCGTCCGATCTTCGCGACGGTGCTCTCGGCGCTGATCGTCATCGTCGGCGCGATGTGCCTGTTCCAGCTGCCCGTCAACGAGTACCCCGAGGTCGCGCCGCCGACGATCACCGTGCGCGCGGTGTATCCCGGGGCGAGCCCGCAGGTGATCGCCGAAACCGTGGCCTCGCCGCTCGAGCAGCAGCTCACCGGCATCGAAGGCACGCTCTACACCTCGTCGATCTCGTCGGCCGACGGCTCTATGAGCCTGACCCTGACCTTCCGGCTCGGCACCGACCTGCAGGACGCGCTGGTCGAGGTGCAGAACCGCATCCAGCAGGCGACCCCGCGCCTGCCCGAGGATGTCCGACGCCTCGGCATCGTCGCCAAGAAGAGCTCGGCCGACCTGACCCTGGTGGTCAGCCTGGTATCGCCCGACGGCCGCTACGACGATCTCTACCTCGCCAACTACGGTCGCCTGCACATCGCCGACGCGCTCGCCCGCCTGCCCGGCATGGGCGAGGTGATCGTCTTCGGCGCCGGCGAATACGCGCTGCGCGTCTGGCTCGACCCCGACCGGCTGGCCTCGCTCGGCCTGACCGTCGGCGAGGTGGTCTCAGCGATCCGCGAGCAGAACCTGCAGGTCGCCGCGGGATCGCTGGGTGCCCAGCCCAATGCGTCGCCGGTGCCGACCCAGCTGACCGTCACCGCGCAGGGCCGGCTGCTCAGCGAGGAGCAGTTCGGCGGCATCGTGGTGCGCGCCTCGCCCGAGGGCCGGCTGGTGCGGCTCAGGGACGTCGCACGCATCGACCTCGGCGCGGCATCCTACGGCATCCGCAGCTTCATCAGCAACCAGGCGGCGGCCAACGTGGTCGCCTTCCAGGCCTCCGGATCGAACGCGATCTCGGTGTCGAACGCGGTCAGGGACCGCATGAAGGTCCTGGCCGAGGACTTCCCGGAAGGGCTCGAGTATCGCATCGTCTACGATCCCACGGTGTTCGTGCGCGGCTCGATCAACGCCGTCGTGCACACCCTGATCGAAGCCATCATCCTGGTGGTGATCGTGGTGGTGGTCTTCCTGCAGACCTGGCGGGCGTCGATCATCCCGCTGTGCGCGGTGCCGGTGTCGCTGATCGGCACCTTCGCGGTGATGTCGGCGTTCGGCTTCTCGATCAACTCGATCTCGATGTTCGGCCTGGTCCTGGCGATCGGCATCGTGGTCGACGACGCGATTGTGGTGGTCGAGAACGTCGAACGCAACATCGCCCTCGGGCTGTCGCCGCGCGACGCCACCCGCCAGGCGATGAAGGAAGTGGTGGGGCCGATCATCGCCACCGCGCTGGTGCTGTGCGCCGTGTTCGTGCCGACCGCGTTCATCAGCGGCCTGACCGGGCAGTTCTACAAGCAGTTCGCCATCACCATCGCGATCTCGACGGTGATCTCTGCGTTCAACTCGCTGACCCTCAGCCCCGCCCTGGCGGCCTACCTGCTCAAGCCGCACGGCGCCAAGCGCGACCGGCTGACCAGGATCCTCGATGTGCTGCTCGGCTGGTTCTTCCGGCCGTTCAACCGCTTCTTCGCCTGGGCGTCCGATGGCTACGTGCGCGCGGTGCGCGGCATTCTGCGCTTCAGCCTGATCGCCGGCCTGCTCTACCTGGGCTTCAACGCCCTGACCGTGGCCGGCTTCAAGACCACGCCGACCGGGTACATCCCCGCCCAGGACAAGCAGTACGTCATCGCCTTCGCGATGCTGCCCGACGGCTCGTCGCTCGACCGCACGGTCGACGTCATGAAGCGGATGAGCGATATGGCGACGTCGATCCCCGGCGTGCTCGCCACCGTCGCCATCCCCGGCCTGGGCGACGGATTCGCCGCGACCTCCAGCCAGGGGCTGATGTTCGTGCCGCTCAAGCCGTTCGAGGAGCGCGACGACCCGAGCATGGGCGCCGACGCGATCCTCGGCCAGCTCCAGGCCAAGTTCTCGGGCATCCGCGAGGCCCTGGTCTTCGCCCTGCCGGCCGCGCCGGTGCGCGGCCTAGGCTTCTCGGGCGGCTTCAAGGTTCAGGTCCAGGACACCGGCGGCGTCGGCCTGCAGCAGCTCGAAGCCGCGGTCCAGCACGTGCTCGCCAAGGCGCGCCAGACGCTCGGCCTGGATCCACACGGCACCCGCACCTCGTTCAGCATGACCGTGCCCCAGATCGAGCTGACCTTCGATCGCGAGCGCATGAAGCAGCAGGGCATCGCCTTCACCGACGTCTCGGCGGCGCTCGGCACCTACCTGGGCTCGGCCTACGCCAACGACTTCAACCGCTTCGGCCGCACCTACCAGGTCAACGTCCAGGCCGACGCGCCGTTCCGCGTCGGGCCCGAGGACATCACCCGCCTGCGCGTGCGCAACGCGCGCGGCGACATGGTGCCGATGTCGACGCTGGTCGCGGTGCGCGAGACCGCCGGACCCGGTCGCGTCACCCACTACAACAATTTCCCGTCCGCGGACATCAACAGCGCGGCCGGCGCCGGGTTCAGCTCGGACCAGGCCCAGGCGCTGATGTCCGGGCTGCTCGAACGCGAACTGCCCAAGGGCCTGTCCTACGACTGGACCGAGCTGGTCTTCCAGCAGCAGCTCGCCGGCAACACCAGCGTCTACATCTTCCCGCTCTGCGTGCTGCTGGTGTTCATGGTGCTGGCCGCGCTCTACGAGAGCTGGTCGCTGCCGCTGGTGGTGATCCTGATCGTGCCGATGTGCCTGCTCTGCGCGATCGCCGGGGTGGTCATCACCGGCGGCACCAACGACATCTTCACCCAGATCGGCTTCATCGTGCTGGTCGGCCTGGCCTGCAAGAACGCCATCCTGATCGTCGAATTCGCGCGCGACGAGGAGAAGAAGGGCGTGTCGCGCGCGCGCGCCGCGCTCACCGCCTGCCGCCTGCGACTGCGCCCGATCCTGATGACCTCGCTGGCCTTCATCATGGGCGTGTGGCCGCTGGTGACCTCGCATGGCGCCGGCGCCGAGACCCGGCACGCGCTCGGCGTCGCGGTGTTCAGCGGCATGATCGGCGTGACCATCTTCGGCCTGGCGCTGACCCCGGTGTTCTACGTGGCGATCCGGCGCTGGGCCGGGCGGGGCGCGTCCACGATTCCGGCGCAATCCGCGGAACCTCGGCTCCCGCACTGATGCCGACCGTCCCGCGCAGGGACGCCGGCGCGCGCTCGGGTCAGCGCGCCAGGACGCCCAGGCGCCACTGCGCGAAGGTCGGCCACAGCCGGTCGATCTCGAACCCGCGCTGGTGCTCGGGGGTGTCCAACCAGGCCCGGTAGGCAGCGCACGCGCTGCCGGCGTCGCCCGCGATCTCGGCCGCCATCGCCCGCCACAGCAGCAGGTCGGCGGCCGCGTAGCAGGCGTTGGGCTGGGCGAGGAACGCCCGCGCGTCGATGTCGCCGCTGAGGTACGCCGCGGCGTGCCAGACGCGACCCTGGAAGCGATGACGCAACGTGCGCTTCGCCCGATCCAGGGCCTGCGACCAGGCCTGGGCATCGCCCGAGCAACGCCTCAAGAACGGACCGAGGATGTGCTGCGGGGTCCCGGACCAGTATTCCGTGAGCGACTGCCCCTCGCAGGCGGCGGAGAAGGCCGCGATTCCCGCCGCATGTTCGCCAGCGATGAACGTGCGCAGGGCGAGGATCTGCGCAGCCTGATATCCTGCGCCGCGCGAAGCCGGGAATCGCCCGGCCACCTCTTCGACCCGATCGAGGACGATCATGGCATCGGCCAGCAACGGCGCGTCCGGCTCCAACGCGACCGCTCCGGCGTAGCCGGAGAAGATCCGTGCCCGATCGCGCATCTCCCCCGACGTCGTGGTCGCCGCGACGTCGGCGAGGCGGCCGAGTTGCAGGCGCGGCAAGTCGGTCTTTGGTCCGTCCGGGCAGATCGCCAGGGCTTCCTCCGGACGGCCCATCTCGGTCAGGGCCATGGCCGCCAACGCGGCGTTATCGCGGAAACGCAGGTACGCCTCGGGTGCGCGTCCGCTGTCGATCAGGACTTCGGCGACGTAGGACGAGAATCGGGGGAAACGCTCGAGCCCCTCGTCATAGCGCCCCTGCCGGCGCAGTTCCCATGCGCTCTGATGGCTGTCGGGGAACCGTTCGAGCAATTCCTCGAATCGCCCCAGCTGAGCCAGGATGACCGCGGCCGAACCGCGCGCAGCCTCGTCGTCGGGGAAGCATTCCTGTTGGGTGGCGAACGCTGCTTCGAGCAGGGCCTCGTCCTTGGTGCCGGCGAGGTGCCGGCTGACCAGCGAAGACCACGCGAGCGCTGCGCGCTGGCGGACGTTGCCCTCGGGGTGACGCGCCAATGAACGCACCAGCGCCAAGGCCTCGCGCGGACGATCCTGGTCGATCAGCTCGTCGACTTCCTCAAAAATGACCATGGTTTCCCACGCGGTGCCGGCGAGCGAGAGCCGGGCGGCCGCCGCCTCCTGGTGCCGTCCCAGCCGACGCAGGCACAGGGCCCGCTTGTAGGCGGCTTCGTCGCCGAGATCGCTGCCCGCGTGCGTGTCGAGGACGCGCTCGAACTGCTCGATGGCATCCGCGAACCGGCCCTGGGTGAAGAGCACATCCCCGACCACCGTCGCGCGCGGGCGCGCCGGGAGCCCCTTGGCGAAGATCCGGATGTCGCGGAAGGATTTCCCCGGGTAGTAGGCGTACAATCCGATGTGCCCGGCGGTCGGCAGGATCGGCGGCGTCGCCGAGCAGACGACGACCCCGTCGACCAGCAGCGCGACGCGGTCCTGGCAGAGTTCCATGCGCACGCGGTAATCCTGGTCGGGCACCGGCACGGTGCGCGCCGAGGACAATAGTTCGCTGTTCGGACCGAGGATCTGGGTGGTGGTCGCGTCGAACGCGCCGAACTTGAACTGCCACATCGAATCGGGCCGGGGGACGCCCCGCTCGTCCAGGCGCAGATCGGTGGTGTAGACCAGCGACAGATCGCACGGCGAACTGCCGAGCATCCGCCCGGTGAACTCGACGGCGATCTCGCCGACCATGCGCTGACGCAGGAACATCGTGCTGTCGCTCATGCCACGGCTGACCAGGGCGCCCGCCTGCTCCTCGAAGGATCCGTTGGCGGTGACCCAGCGATCCCGCCAACCCCCGGACGGATTCTCCACGAAGGTCGGCGACCCCCAGCGCGCGATCTCCTGGAGACGATCGCGCCAGATCATGGCGACGATCGCGGCGAGCAGCGCGACGATGGTGGCCATGGTCGCGATGGCTTTGGCGTGCCGGCGCAGCCAGGCCGAGGCGCGCACGATCCAAGGGTCGACGTACGCCGAGACCGACAGGCCGGCGAGGTAGGCGCGCAGGTCGGCGGCGAGATCGACCACCGATGCGTAGCGCCGAGCCGGGTCGGCGTCGATCGCGCGCAGCGCGATCGCACCGAGTCGCGCCGGCACCCGCTGGCGTTCCTCGGCGGTAGGCGGATCGATGGCACCCGCGCGCTTGGCTCTCCAAAAGCCATCGACGTCGGCGGATGCGCGCAATGGCGGCCGGTGGTGCAGCAGATGGAAGAGCGTGGCGCCGAGCGCGTAGATATCGTCGCCGCGGGTCGGCGCTCCGCCGCGCGCTTGCTCGGGACTCATGTATAGCGGCGTACCGACGACCGTACCGTTGGTGCCGACCGAACCGAGATCGGAGGCCAATCCCCAGTCGACCAGCACGACCTCGCCGAACGAGCCGACGACGATGTTATCGGGTTTGATGTCGCGGTGGATGACGTCGCGGGCGTGGGCGGCGGCCACGCCATCGCACACCCGCAGGACGATGTCGATGCTGGCGAAGGCGGTGGGGATCTCCGTCGGCACGATCCCGGTGGCGGCCTCGGCGAGGACCACGCCCAGCGAGCGACCGCGCGCCCGTTTCATGGTGAGATAGAGGTCACCAGCGGGTGAGCGGTCGAGGTCATAGAGCGGCACGATCGCCGGATGCTCGAGCGAGGCAGCGACCCGCGCCTCGTGGAGCAGCCGCTCGGCTTTCGGTCCGGTCAGCTCACCGTGGCCGAGGAACTTGATGGCGATGTCGCGGCGCAGCGAGGTGTCGGTGGCCGCGAGCACCACTCCGGTGCTGCCGGTGCCCAGCTCGCCCCTGATCGCGTAGCGCAGCGCCGAGACCTCGGCAACGAGCGTCGGGAAGTCCGCGCATTTGCCGGCCAGACCGGGTACGACCATGCCCCTGGTGGGGGCAATGAACGGCGCCATCCCATCCGAGATCGTGTCCTCCAACCGGTCGCCAGCCATATCCATGAACCATACCCTACGAAATCACCTTGAGCAACCGGGCAAGTCCTGCGGAAATCCCTACACCGCCATCGGCAATCGGACCGGAGATCGCCACTCCGTCCGTGTTGACGAATTTCGACGACAACTCGCACCATTGGGTAGAGGAGCGTGGTGATGCGCGCGATCAGGTCTTCGATCCGCCGACCATCCTGGCAGCCTGTTCTCCCGAGCTGCCGCGATGGTCTACGCGCTTCAGCCGTTGCCGCTCGGCATCGCGGGCGGCAGGAATTGGATAAGCGTGGCCTTGATGGCCTGACTGCGGTCGTCGGTGCCCAGCGACAGACCGCCACGCCCGCGCAGGTGGATGCTGATCAGGTCGTGCACACCATCGGAATAGGCCAGCACCCGCACCGCGTCAGCAACGATCGCCGATTGGTCCGCTCCGCCCCACGAGAAGATGCCGTTGTCGAGCCAGCCCCCTTGACCCTGATCGAGCGTCGTCCAGCTGCCATTGCGACGGTACTGGATCTTCCACAGCGTGTAGGTCTGCGGCTGGTTCGGGTAGCAGCCGCCGATCGCGATGCGGTTGATGTTCTTGGCGCTCGGCCACGCGACCTGCCAGGTGAAGGCCTCGGCTTCGCCCGGCTTGCCGAGGTTCGCGCCGAAGCCGACGCCATACTCGTTCCAATCCGTTCGCACCGCGTAATCGCCGAGCGCGGGATCGTAGAGGATCTCGTTCGGCGCACCGCGGCCCTGCCCGGGTGCGACGCTGCCGCTGAGCACCGACCTTGGCAGCAGCGCCAGGTCAACGTCGGCGTCAGCGAGGTTGTCGCCGGCCTCGCCGCCCGGCAGATATTGGATCAGCGTGCCCTTGGTGGGCTGTCCACGATCGTCGATGCCCTGCGACAACCCACCGCGACCACGGAGGTGGATGCTGACCAGATCGTGCACGCCGTCCGAATAGGCCAGCACCCGCACCGCGTCAGCGACGATCGGCGCCTGGCTGGCGCCGCCCCAGGTGAAGATGCCGCCGTCGATCCAACCCCCTTGGCCTTGGTCCAACGTCGTCCAGCTGCCGCCGAGGCGATACTGGACCTTCCACATCGTGTAGGCCTGCGGTTGGTTGGCGTAGCTGCCGCCGATCGCGATGCGGTTGATGTTCTTGGCGCTCGACCACGCGACCTGCCAGGTGAACGCGTTGGCCTCGCCTGGCTTGCCGAGGTTCTGCTGGAAGCCGACCCCGTACTCATTCCAGTCGGTCCGCAGCGCATAATCTCCGAGTGCTGAATCGTAGAGGATGTGGTTCGGCGCGCCGCGCCCGCTGCCCGGGGCAACGCTGCCGCTCAGGGATGCTGACGAGAGCAGGGCCAGGTCGAGCGACGCATCGGCGGCATTGTCGCCGCTCCCCGATGGCGAAACCACGGCCGGATACAGCTGGCTCGACGGGATGACTGCGACCGAAGTCGACGGGCTCGACCACGCGAGCCGGACGGTCGCGCCGCCGCCATGCTCGTAGTACTCCAGCCGCAGATCGTATTTGGAGCCGGCGGTCAGCGCGATGGTGCCGGTGGCTTCAGTCGGATACTGGTCGATCCACTGGTCGACGAGCAGCGCGCCGTTCACCCACAGGCGCACACCATCATCGCCGGTGACGCGGAAGGTGTAGGTCTCGCTGATCTGCGCCTGAACCTGGCCGGTCCAACGGGCGCTGAACGAATCGTTGGGCACGCCGCCGCCAGGGCCACCGTCACCCCAGGCGAAGGCGACCGTGGCATCGGTGCGGGTCATCGCCGCTGAACCGTTCACGGTACGGTTGGCGAAGTAGGCGCCGAGCAGGCCAGTGCCGTTGCCGACCGGCAGGGCGCTGGTCACCGACAGGGTCGCCGCCGAGGACGTCGCCGAGCCCGCGACGTTGGTCGCCACCACGCTGTACTGCGCGCCGTGGTCGGCGCTGGACGTCGCCGGGGTGGTGTAGCTCGCTGTGGTCGCACCGGCGATCGACGTGCCGTTGCGCCGCCACTGGAAGCTCGGCGCCGGGGTACCCGACGCGCTCACCGAGAAGGTCGCGGTCTGACCGGACTGGACACTGACCGACGACGGCTGCGCGGTGATCGTCGGGGCGACATTGGCGCTGGTCACCGACAAGGTCGCGGCGCTGGACGTCGCGCTGCCCGCGGTGTTGGTCGCCACCACGCTGTACTGCGCGCCGTGGTCGGCACTGGTCGTCGCCGTGGTGGTGTAGCTTGCCGCGGTCGCACCGGCGATCGCGGTGCCGTTGCGACGCCACTGGAAGCTCGGCGCCGGGGTACCCGACGCGCTCACCGTGAAGGTCGCGGTCTGCCCGGACTGGACACTGACCGACGACGGCTGCGCGGTGATCGTCGGCGCCACATTCGTCGAACTGCCGAGATCGATCGATCCCGACACCGCCTGGCTGACGTTGACGTAGGTCCCTCCCGGGCTCGTCTCCAGCTTGGCCGCCTTGACCTGGTAGTAGTGGATGCCGGAGGCGACGCTGACGTCGGCCCAGGTCGTCTGGGTGACGGGACCGGAGGTGGTCAGCAGCGCGAACGGGCCCTTCGCGCTGGGAGCGCGCAGCACGTGGTAGCCCAGCGAAGCAGCGGACGACGCGCCCCAGGTGAGCTGAGGGCGCCCGGATTGATTCTTGGCGATGGTCAGATTCTGCGCCGGGATGACCGCATACGCGCGCAGCGTGGGATCGCCGTGCAGGTTGATATGCGTGCCACCCGCGTGCTCTGAACCCTGGCTGGGCATATAGGTGACCGCGCCGGGCCACCATTGGTTGGGATCGGCGTGCTTGTTGTGCTGGACCAGCACGGTGGCTTCGCCGACCGTTCCACCCATGGCCATGGTGTGGAGGTACCAGTTCGGGCAGCCCGTATAGACCGAGACCAGGCCGGTGGTGGTGCACAGCGGCGCGCGCAGGATGTTGTCCTCGA
>JACDEC010000008.1:0-7870 GCA_013816645.1 Planctomycetota bacterium | reverse complement strand
AATCACTGTAGTGGCTGCCGACTGACATGAAGAAGGCAGCCTTGGGATCGAGCGTCTTCATATCGGTGACATAGACATCGCCGCAGCGATTGTTCCAACCGCTGCCATCGAGGTACACGCCGAGAAACTCCTGACTCGACGTGGTGTCGAATGGGCCGCTCGAGACATTGTTCCCGCACATCGCGGTCCAGGACACCAGGGCGCTCGCGACCATCGCCCGACTGTTCCACCCCGAGGGATAGAAGGTCTCGGCCACCAGTGCGCGCCTGGGCAAGACGCGCTCGGCATGGCGATGGCGATGGTCCTTGTCCAGGTATTGACGCAGCAGCTCGACTTCGGTCTGGGGCTGGAACGAGAGCATGCCCCACAGATCCACCCGACCGACCGCGAGCTCGACGGTCCGATCGGGCGGCACGCTCTGGTCGAAAGCTCCGTCTCCTGGCACATTGTAATTGCAGGGATTTTCGTGGATCGAGGTGAGCCACGCGTCGGTCCAGGAACCGTTCATCTCGCCATAGTACAAATCTGCAGGAAATGCGCCCTGGTGATCAGGACGGTGAAAACCGCCTGCGATATCACCTGAACGTGGCACCGGCACGTGGCCAAACAGGAATACTGATTTTACGCCACTGGGGTTCGCCTGGTAGTCGGTGCGGATGAGCTCCTTCACCGCCGTCACCCCGGCCGCGTTGTACGTGGCATTGGCCCAATAGCCGGTCATCTCGGCGCCGCGCGGCACGTCGTGACGGATAACCGACCAGCCATCGCCGACCAGGTCGGCCTCTAGTCGGGTGAGCTCGGCAGCGAGCGGAGCCGCCATGGTCTGATCGACGACTAGCACCACCGTGCCGTGATGCGCGGTCATCGGCAGCGAAATGCCCGCGCAGATGTATCCATACCCAACCAGCGGATTCTGCCATTCCAATCCAGCCTGGGCCTGGCGGGTGCGCACGACTTGGTATTCGTACTTCACACCGACCGCGACGCCGGTGTCCTTCCAACTGGTCGCCGACTCCGCGCCGCTGCTGATGGTGTGCAGGAGCGTCCAGGTCGAGGAGTCGTCGCGCGACTTGCGCGAAATCTCGTACCTGGTGGCGAGCGGCTCGAGCCGCCAGGAGACGGTGATCGACGCGGGGTTGGTCGCGGCGGTGGCCTGGACCAGGACCACATGGTCCTGGTCTTCGATCGCATCGGCATGAAGCGGAACTGCACCAGCGATCATGAGGCAGCAGGCCAGGAACCAGGGAATACCGGTCCATGCTCGCGGTTTCGAAGACGGCGGTAGGCTGGAGGAGAAAATGGCCATGATCGGCTCCTGGAGTGTTGCATCGGCGCCATGGGCGCGCGGTCATCATGCATCATCCCAGGAACATTTTGGCCGCTACGGGACGTTTTGACTGGATCACTCGCACATATTCATGGGGCGCTGGGGAGCAACGCTCGGGCGTTTCCCTGGAGGAATTCGCGCGAACGACCGGACGCCTCAGCGGGCGAGGACGTCCACGCGCCATTGCGCGAAGGTCGGCCACAGGCGATCGATCTCGAACCCACGCTGGTGCTCGGGCGTGGCCAACCATGCCCTGTAGGCGGCCATCGCGCCGTCGGCGTCGCCGGCGATCTCGGCCTTCATCCCCTGCCACATCAGCAGGTCGGCGGGGGCGTAGCAGGCGCAGGGCTGGGCGAGAAATTCCCGCTCGTCGCTGATGAATGCCGCGGCGTGCCAGACCCGGCCCCGGAACTGATGGCGCAACGTGCGTTTCACCTGACCGATGGCTTGCAACCAGGCCTGGGCATCCCCGGAACAACGCTGCAGGAATGGCCCGAGGATGTGATGCGGGGTTCCGGACCAGTATTCAGTGAACGATTGTCGATCGGAGGCGGAGAAGAACGAAGCGATGGCAGCCGCGCCTTCGCCGGCGATGAATCGGCCCAATGCCAGATCTGCGCGGCCTGATAGCCTGCGCCTTGCCAATTGGGGTAATGCTCGGCGATTTCCTCGACCCGGTCGAGCGCGACCAGCGCATCGGCCAACAGCGGAGCGTTCGGATCGGCAGCGACCGTCTCCGCCCGTCCGGAGAAGATCAACGCGCGATCGCGCATCTGCCCTGACGTCGTGGTTGCCGCGACTTCATCGAACAGACCGAGCAGCAGGCGCGGCGCATCGGCATTCGACCCCCTCGAAGCCGGCAGCGGGCCATCCGAGATCGTGTCCTGCAATCGATCGCCGCTCATCGCCCAACCATATCCTACGAATGCCAACCAGGCAACTTGGGCAGGTCAGCACAAGTCCGTGTCCCCCCTGCCGTTTGCCGAAGAAACGACCAGAGCGGCCTCGGGCTAGGCCGCAACGCTGCAAGCGCCGTCGACGTCCAGAGTTCACCGCTGAGAGCGCGGGGAAGCACTGCGCATCGGCGAAGCCGGTCCCTCCGACGATCGCGGCATTGTTGAGGAGCCAGCCGAGGGGCTATCCCGTGACCGACAACTCCACGGACCGCCGCTGCCTGTCTGATACCCAGGAAGATCGATTGACCATGGATGATCCGTGTTAGTTTCACGTTAATATGCACGAGTACTACGTAAGACCGGTAGCCAGCGAAGTGATCCGGTTTGCGCCTCCCCCGCACAGCCCTGGGCCGACCACACCGTTGCCGCGGGCCAGGGCGACGGTGCTCCTGCTGATCCTCTTGGGCGGACACGCCTGGGGGCAAGACGCTGGGGTCGACGTCACCACCTTCGGACTCAAAGCCGACTTCAAGCGCCTACAGGTCTCGCTCGCCGGCCAGGTCGCCACCGCCGACGGCTACGCCTTCAACGCTGGCGATGTCGGCAAGGTGCTGGTCATCAAGCGGGCGCGCAGCTATCCCGCGTACAGCGACCTGGCCTTCACCCTCAACGCCATGGTGGCCTCGATCAGCGGCGGCTCCGCGACCATCTCCAGTCCGAACCTGGCGCAGGCGGTCGATGTCGCGCTCGCCGACGCCTACCTGGCGACCAACAACTACGACGCCATCCAGGCGGCGCTCGACCATTGCGCGAGCAATGGGATCGCGCGCCTGAACCTGGACTACACCGGCACCGCCTACGCGACGCCGTTCTTCTCGGACCGGTTCAGGGCCCAGCCCGCCAACGACGCGGGGAGCCGGAGCCTGTTCACGATCAACGGCAACCTCGAGATCGTCGGCGCCAGCCAGGCCGGGACGCGTTTGAAGATCGGCAGCGAGGACACCGTCTTCATCGAGTGGAGCGAATCGTGCTTCTACGACATCTTCTACCTGAACACGCCATCGGGGACGCCGGGCATCGAGTCCAAGACCTTCCGCGACTTCACCCTCGAAGGCGCCGATCGAGCGGGCACCGTCATCAGCAACTACATCTCGGCGTTCCGCACCAGCTACGGCGACGACCAGGTCCAGCGAGTGGTGTTCGATGGCGTCGACATCGTCGGCGACGACAAGATCGATGTCGGATTCTACACGTCGCGCGGCGGTCGCTGGGACGCTGCCGGCGAGGTCAGCGCCTTCTGCGACTACGAAATCCGCCGGTGCGATTGGTCGGTCAATTGCCCGCTCACGGTTTACGGGCAGGTCCCCGCAGGGGTCGCGAACCCGGTCAATGGCTCGAAGAAGGTCCTGGTCGACCACACCGTCTTCAACGGGGGCGGCACGCCGAACATGCGCAAGTACCCGGACAGCGCTTCGACGGCCGGCGACGTCCTGACCATGAGCGCCCCCGGCTTCTCGTTCTACGACTACATCAGCTACATAGCCGACTACCACCGCCGACCCATCATCACCCTCGAGAAGTCGCTCGAAGCCAGGATCGTTCGGGTGGTCACCGCGGTCGGGGTCAACCGCGACCTCGAACTGGACGCGCCGATGCCGGTGACCAGCAGCGGCATCTTCATCTACCTCTACGACAACAACGGGGTGGAGACCGTGATCGGGCAGCGGGGACAGATCGAGGCGGGCAGCCCCATGCTCTCCATGATCTCGACGATCGACCCGGCCGCCTTCCAGCCCGGCTACCTCGTCAAGATCGTCTATGAACGGGCGTCCTGCCAGGTCGACCAGATCCATTCGCCGACCGTCGCCCACGTCGTCTGGAGGACGCCGGCCCAGGCGCTGGACCACGTCACCGCGATCATCAACGACGACGGCCGCGTCGGCGAAGGCCACACCATGTACATCCACCCCAACGTGAGCTGCCGATTCTCGTACCTGACCATCACCAACAGCCTGAAGCTCGCGCTCCACCATTACAGCGGCGGCGGCGTGCGCGGGGCCAGGCGCTGGTTCGAATTCGACCACGTGGTTGTCCAGCCCACCGACGCCTACCCGGTTGAACGCGGCCCGGGCTGGATCGCACCGATCGAGCTGAGCCCCGAAAACAGCCTGCCCGATCAGCCGATCCGCATCACCGACAGCAGCATGGCGTTCTACGAGAACGCCGCGGTGGTCGAAGGGATCGGCACCCAGTTCATGCGCGGGCAATGCGCGGGCGGCCGGTTCGACGACTGCACCGGGCTCTTCGACATGTGGGGCGGCTACCCGTCGACGGTCACCGACAGCGCGTTCCCGTGGTTCTGCACCCTGCGGCCGAACACCCCGGACGTGATGGACGTGGTGGCCCACAACTCGACCTTCGCCTGGCTCGCGGTCGGGCAGGTACGCTCGCTCGTGGTGAGCGATTCGCGCATCGACGACTACCAGGTGTCCCCTCTGCAGCAGGGCATCGCCCTGCACAACGTCTCGATCGGCACCGGTAGCACCAGCGCCGCCGTTATCACCAGCGGCGAGATCCCGCGGCCGGGCATCCTTGCCTTCAGCAGCGCCAGCGGTTCCGCCGTCGAGGGCGACGCCGGGAACACGACGGTGACGGTCACGGTAACGCGAGCCGGCGGAAAGCAGGGCGCGGTCGGCATCAGCTACGCGACGACCATGCTCAGCGGCGCGGCCACGGCGACGCCTGGGGTCGACTACCTGCCAGTTAGCGGAACGCTGACCTGGGCGGCTGGCGATGCGAACGCCAAGACCTTCACCGTCACCATCGTCGGCGACACCGTCAGCGAGAGCGCCGAGGGCGTGGCCGTCCTCCTGTCGGCGCCGACCGGCGGTGCCGCGCTGGGCGCACCGAGCATGACCGTGATCACGCTCGGCGACGACGATGGCGATCCCCAGGCGGCACTCCCCGGTTCGTTGCAGTTCAGCGTCGCCGCGATCTCCGCCGCCGAGGACAATGCCGGGACATCGCAGGCCAGCATCACGGTGACCCGGATCGGAGGTTCCGATGGCGCGGTCGGCGCCACGTTCGCGATCGGCGGCACCGCGACCGCCGGCTCGGACTTCACCGCCGTGGGCGGAACCCTGTCGTGGGCCGCGGGCGATGCCTCGACGCGCACCGTCATCGTGGACGTATCTGGCGATACAGTGGTCGAGTCGAACGAGACCGTCGTGCTGACCCTGAGCGGACCTACCGGTGGCGCATCGCTCGGAGTCCCGCATTCCGCCACCCTCACCATCGTGAACGACGATGCGCCTCCGGCGAGCATCTTGCAGCTCAGCACGACGGCCTACGCGGTGACCGAGAACAGCGCCAGCGGCCTGGCCACCATCACCGTCACCCGCAGCGGAGGTTCGGCGGGAGCGGTCTCTGTCGCGTACGCCACCGGCGCCGGCACCGCGATCGACGGTGCCGATTACCGTGCGGCGACCGGCACCCTGACCTGGGCCGATGGCGATGCGACCGCCAAGACCGCGACCGTCGAGATCATCGACGATGCGCTCGTCGAGGGCCCCGAGTCGGTGCCCGTCACCTTGCATACGGCGATCGGATCCGCTGCCCTCGGCAGGACAGCCGCCGACATCGACATCATCGACGACGAATCCTCCTCCGCGTCGGTCGACGCGCGCAAGGAGTGCGGCATCGGATCCGGCTTGGCCCTGCTCGCGTTCGTGGCCATGGCGCTGGCTTCGCTCCACGCCCAACAAGCGTCCTAGGCCGCGGCTCAGCCGGGGGCGGCGACCTCGTCGAGCACCGGCGCATCCAGGCCGGACAGCGGCTTGCGACCGTCGCTCTCGAGGTCGAAGACCACGACCTCGTTGCGGCCCGGGCGCAGCCACGCGCCGGGCAGGTAGGCGGTGCGCTGAGGACCGATCGACCAATGGCGGCTCAGGCAATGGCCGTTGACCCAGACCACCCCACGCGACCAGCCGCGCAGGTCGAGGAAGCTGTCGCCGACGCGTTCGACGTGGAAATAGCCGCGATGGAAGGCCGGACCGGGACGGTCGCTAGCCTGCCAGCGCAGCCCGGCGAGCATCGCGGCGTCGAGCGGCAGGCGGTAGGCCTGCCAGCCCATCAAGGTCAACCCGTTGTACTCGACCCGGTCGGTGATGCCTTTGCGGTCGAGCAGCTTGTGGCCGAAGTTGGTGCGACCAGTGGTGTCGACGAGCACGTCGAGCCGCGCGCGTTCGGTCGGCACGCCTTCCAACTTCACCATGCGCTCATGCTTGCGGCGATCGAGCGTGCCGACCAGCTTGCCCTCGACGAAGACCTTGGCGTAGTCGTGGACCTCGACCAGGCGCAGTTCGCCATCGCCGAGCCCGCCGATGTCGGTGCGGTAGAGGATCATGCCGTAGGCCTGGCCGAGCATCTCCATCGGCACCGGCTGGGCGACCGCGACCGGCTCGGGCAGGTTGTCCCACACGCTCGCCGATTCGGTCAGCGCGAACGCGGCGATGCGGATCACTGGCAGCGGCGGCGCCGGAACGGCGGGCAGGGTGACGCCCGCGGGCTGATGGGCGCCGAGCAGTTCGCGCAGCGCGGTGTACTTCGCGGTCGGCCGACCGGATTCGTCGAGCGGCGCGCGGAAGTCGTAGCTGCTGACGTCGGGCGTGTACTTGTCGTAGTCGTTGGCCCCGGCCATCAGCCCGAAGGTGGTGCCGCCGTGGAACATGTAGAAGTTGAACGAGGTGTCGTTCTCGAGCATCCAGCGGATCTCGGTGAGCACCGGCGTGGGATCGTCGCTGCCGTTGCGCTTGCTGCCCCATTCGTCGAACCATCCAGCCCAGAACTCGCCGCACATCGACGGCTGATTAGGACGCAGGCGACGCAGCGCCGGGATCTGCTCATGGGCGCGGCTGCCGAAGTTGGCGACGGTCACCGCGCCGGCGACCTCGCCGGCCTTGAGATTGGTGGGGTTGGCCCAGTCGCAGGTGTAGAGCTGGCCGTCGAAGCCGACCTCCCTGACCAGCGCGACCATCGCGTCCATGTAGGCGCGGTCGTTGGCGAAGGCGCCGTACTCGTTCTCGACCTGGGTGAGGATGATCGGACCGCCGCGGTGCCATTGCAGGCCGGCGGTCTCCTGGCCCACGCGCGCGAAGAAGCGGCGCACTGCGGCGAGGAAGCGCTGGTCCATGCAGCGCACCTTGATGTCGGGCGTCGCCAGCAGCCACGAGGGCAGTCCGCCGAAATCCCATTCCGAGCAGATGTAGGGACCGGGGCGCAGGATCACCGTGATCCCCTCTTCGGCGGCCAAGCGCAGGAAGGCGACGACATCGAGCATGCCGGTGAAGTCGAAGATGCCGGGCCGCGGCTCGTGCAGATTCCACGGCATGTAGGTGCTGACCGTGTTCAGGCCCATGGCGCGCAGGCACTGCAGGCGGTGGCGCCAGTACTCGCGCGGGATGCGGAAGTAGTGCATCTCGCCGGAGAAGATCCGGTAGGGCTGGCCGTCGAGCAGGAACGACGAATCATCGTGACAGAAGCTGCGGGTCATGGACATGGGCAGCGATCGTGGACCGGACTCGCGATCAGCAAGGCGGACGGGCCAGCGATCGGTCCGACCCCCACCCCCTGCCCCCCGCCCCCCGTC
>JACDEC010000288.1 GCA_013816645.1 Planctomycetota bacterium | reverse complement strand
GTGTAGGGGTGCGCCGGGCGGTCGAAGAGTTCGAGGATCGGCGCCTCCTCGATCTTGCGGCCCGCATACATGACGATGACGCGCCGGCAGGTCTCGGCCACGACGCCGAGGTCATGGGTGATCAGGATCACGGCGGCGCCGGTGCGCTCCTTCAGCTCCCGCAGCAGCTTCAGGATCTGCGCCTGGATCGTGACGTCGAGCGCGGTGGTCGGCTCGTCGGCGATGAGCAACTCGGGATCGCAGGCCAGGGCGATGGCGATGCACACCCGTTGGCGCATGCCGCCCGAGAGCTCGTGCGGATACTGCGCGAGCCGACGCTCGGGTTCCGGGATGCCGACCTGGCGGAACAGCTCGAGCGCGCGCTGATCGCGCGCGGCGGCGCTGAAGTCGGTGTGGAGCTCCAAGGCCTCGGTCACCTGCTCACCGCAGGTCCAGGTCGGGTTCAGCGCCGTCATCGGCTCCTGGAAGATCATCGCGATCTCGCGGCCGCGCACGGCGCGGATGGCCCGGCCGCGCGGGTTCATCTTCGCGAGGTCCACCGCCGAGCCGTCCGGCCGGTGCAGCACCATCGACCCGCCGACGATGCGGCCCGGCGCGTCGACGATCTGCAGGATCGAGCGCGCCGTGACGCTCTTGCCCGACCCGCTCTCGCCGACGATGCCGAACGATTCGCCGTCGCCGACGCTGAACGACACCCCGTCCACCGCCCGCACCCAGCCATCGCGGGTGCGGAAACCCGCCTCGAGGCCCTCAACGCTAAGCAGGCGCTCCGGCGTCCGCACCACGGAGTCTTCCCGACCCCCGACCCCCGACCCCCGACCCCCGTTCATACCCCCTCCGTGCGCGGGTCGAACGCGTCGCGCAGGCCGTCGCCCAGCGCGTTGAGGCCGAGCAGGGTCGCCGCCATGGTCACGGCGGGAACCAGCAGGAGCCAGGGATGCTGGGTCGCCTGCGCGCCCTGCTCGACCAGCGCGCCCCAGCTGTCGACTTGACGGCCGCCGAGCGAGACACCGAGCCCGAGGAAGGCCAGGAAGCTCTCCTGGAGGATCACCGCCGGCACGGTCAGGGTCGCGTAGACCACGATCGGCCCCAGGCAGTTGGGCACCAGGTGGCGGGTGATGATCCGCCAGTCGCTGGCCCCGGCCATGCGCGCGGCGGCGATGAACTCGCGTCCGGACAGCGACAGCACCTGGCCGCGGACGATGCGCGCCATGGTCAGCCACTGCACCGCGCCGAGCGCGACGAACAGCATGAGCAGCGAACGCTCGAAGAAGGTCAGCAGCAGGATGACCAGGAACATGAAGGGGATGGCGTAGAGCACGTCGACCGCGCCCATCATCGCGCGATCGGCGCGCCCGCCGAGGTAGCCGGCGATCGCGCCGTAGAGCACGCCGATCAGCAGCGACACCGCGGTCGCGACCACCCCGACCAGCAGCGAGATCCGCCCGCCATGCAGCACCCGGCTGAAGAGATCGCGACCGGCATGGTCGGTACCCAGCGCGTGTCGGATCGCGAGTTCGCGCCCATCGGCGACCACCTCCACGACCTGCTCGCCGCGAATGGTGGCGGCGAGCACGTTCGCGCCATCGCGGGTGAGCACGCAGACGACGCCATCGTCGATCGACGCGACGTAGCGCACCGGTGGACCGATTTCGGACACGCGCAGGAAGAACACGCTGCGACCACCGGTCGGGAAGGCCGGCGGCAGCGGCTGGCCGACCACCAGCGCGCCGGGACCCGGATCGACGCCTTCGCCGTCGTCCCCGGGCGCGGCGATGATCCGGCTGTTCGCGAGATCGAGGCGCTCCTGTTCGACCGAGCCCTCGACCAGGGTGAGCGAGCGGATGGTGCCATCGCGGCGCAGCGCCAGGCGGTAGTCGCTGCGCGATTGTTCGGCGACGGTCACGCCGAGCCAGTCGGCGGCGCGCCAGCGCGCCGGGGCTTCGAGCATCTCGCCGACTTTGAGCCGGTTGATCGCCCAGCATTCGGGATGACGGTAGCCGGGCGAGCGCGGGCCGATCCAGGCGTGGGCGAGTTCCGGATCCTGCGGCGCCACCCACGGCGCGGCCGCGACCGCGGCGCACACCGCGACGACCACGACCAATCCGATCATGGCGAAGTGGTTGGCGCGCAGCCGCCGCCAGGCCAGTCGCGAGGGTGATGCGCTCGCCGCCTCAGGCATGCCGCACCCGCGGGTCGAGCAGGCCATAGACCAGGTCGCTGAGCAGGTTGAAGGCGACGAGCAGCGCGCCGTACACCACCACCGTGCCCATGACCACGGTGTAGTCGCGGTTGAGCGCGCCGTTGACGAACTCGTAGCCCATGCCGGGGATGCGGAAGATCGCTTCGACCACCAGCGATCCGGTCAGCACATCGGTGGCCGCCGGACCGAGGTAGCTGACCACCGGCAGCAGGCCGCCGCGCAGCACGTGGCGGGCGACCACCGCGAGTTCGGACAGCCCCTTGGCGCGCGCGGTGCGCACGAAGTCCTGGTTGATCACGTCGAGCATGCCGGCCCGGCACAGGCGCGCGATGCGCGCGGCGTAGGGCAAGGCAAGTGTCACCGCGGGAAGCACGAGGTGCAGCCAGCCGTCATAGCCGGCGACCGGCAACCAGCCGAGGCGCAGGCCGAACCCCCAGGCGAGCAGCGGACCGATGACGAAGGCCGGCACCGCCAGGCCGATCATCGCCACCAGCATGGCGAGGTGATCGGGCAGGCGGTTGCGGCGCATCGCCGCGATCACGCCGGCCGAGATGCCCAGCAGCAGCGCCAAGCCGAGCGCCAGCGAACCGAGCAGCAGCGAGACCGGGAGGTGGCGGGCGATCCGCTCGCTGACCCGCTCGTCCTCCTGCTTCATCGAGTAGTCGAGGTCGCCGCGCGCCAGGCGGCCGAGGAACAGCAGGTACTGCGTGGGCAGCGGCTTATCGAGGCCCCAGCGCTGCGCGCGCGCCTGCTCGGACCGCGCGTCGCCGCTGCGTTCGCGGGTGAACGGCCCGCCGGGCGCCGCGCGCATCAGGAAGAAGCTGATCGTCACCAGCACGAACAGCACGAGCGGGGCCTGGAGCAGGCGCTTGATCAGGTAGCGACCCATCGCCCGGCGGCCTCCTCAGGCGGCCCACGATGGGAGCCGCGCGGGCGGCCTCAAGGACGCTCCGCCCGATTGTCCTCCGGGTCAGCCGGCGGCTTGGCGGGTCGCCCCGCCGACCACGCCGAAGTACTCGTCGAAGAAGACCTTCGCGTCGACGCCCAGGGCGACCTCGTGCGGGCCGTTGGCCTCGCCCTTCCAGTGGGTCTGGCCCATCACGCGCTGACTGGCCAGCTCGACCGAGATCTGCCCGCGTTCCCAGGTACACACCCGGTCATTGAACAGCGCCGTCGCCGCGAGCGGATCGTGGAAGACCACGTCGGGACAGTGGGTGCGCCAGACGTCGCAGGCGTCGGCGACGACGTTCAGCGCCCCACCGGCCTTGCGGAAGCGCTGCACCGCCTCCGGCGCCGGCAGCTTGACCTGCATGGTGACATCGAGCCCGACCGAACGGTGGACCCGCGTCGCCGAGCGGTAGACGGTGTGGGCGGCCCACGGATCGCAGAGCGCGTTCCATTCGCACGGGCCGACGCCGGCCAGGCGGTTGGTGAACACCCCGCACATCAGCACCAGGGCCTTGAGCTTCTTGGGGATCTCGGGGTCGAGGTTGAAGAGCAGGCCGAGGTTGGTCATCGGTCCGATGGCCAGCAGGGTGATCTCGCCGGGACGGCGGCTGATGGTCTCGTGCAGGTACTGCACCGCGGTGTTGGGCGCGAATTCGCCGGGCGGGCGGTGCGGATGCCGCGACAGGATGGCCGCCTGCGGGCAATCGGGTTGCACCACCGCGCCGGTGTCGCCGCGCACCGAGGCGCCGCTGTGGATCGGGATGTCGGTGCGGCCAGCGGCCCGGCACACGGCGTCGGCGAGGCTGGCGCGTTCGCGGGGTTCGCGCCCCGAGACCGTGGTGATGCCGACGAGCTCGCAGCGCGGCTGGCGCAGCAGGTAGGCCAGGCAGACAGCGTCGTCGATGTCGGAGCCGATATCGGTGTCGAGGATGACGGCGGTGCGTTCGCTCATGGGGGCCTCAGTGGGTTGGCGCCGCGGTTGGCGTTGCGGCGAGAACGCATCGTAGGCCAGCGCGTCCCGAAACCACCGGACGGTTTGACTGCGTTAGGACATTTTGCCGGTACGGCGCACCACACCCCGCGTGCGCGCTACGGCTCAATCCATGTGTACTTCAGGGGATGCACATCGCGGATGTTGCTCCACCAGCCCATCACCCGTTCGTCGAGCAGGCCCTGCGCGACGTAGGTGTAGACGCAGGCGATCGGGCAGCCGTCCTCGACGAGCAGGCGTTCGAGCTCGTGGAACGCGGCCTGGCGCTTGGCCGGGTCGAGTTCGCGCTGCTCGATCTGGACCAGTTCGTCGTATCGGGGATCGCTCCAGCCCGTCTTGTTGTTGCCGCCGTCCTTGACGAAGAGGTCGAAGAAGGTGTTGGGGTCGCCGTAATCGCCGATCCACGACGAGCGCGACATCTGGTAGTCGCGGCGGTCCTGATCCTGCAGGTAGGTCTTCCATTCGGTGTTGCGCAGCACGACCGCGACGCCGAGCGCCTGCTTGAGCTGCTGGGCCACCGCCTCGGCGATCTGCTTGTGCTGCTCGCTGGTGTTGTAGTGCAGCTCGATCGGCGGCATCGCGCCCGCCCCCTCGCGGGCGTAGCGCGATTTGGCCAGCTCGGCGCGGGCACGATCGATGTCGAGCGTCGGTCCGGCGATCGGCGCGAAACCGGCGACCGCCGGGCAGAAGGATCCCGACGGCACCTGGCCGCCACGGGTGATCTGACCGGTGATGGCGCGGCGGTCGATCGCCCAGCTCACCGCGCGGCGCACGTGGACGTCGTCGAACGGCGGCTTGGTGGTGTTGAAGCGGTAGAAGTAGGTGCCGAAGTACGGCGCGCTGTAGTAGTCGGCGCGGCGGCGGATCTCGTCGAGTCGGGGCAGCGGC
>JACDEC010000287.1:915-5046 GCA_013816645.1 Planctomycetota bacterium | reverse complement strand
CCGGACTTCCGGATTTCTGGACTTCCGGACCGTCGCCCTCATACCTTGGTCAAATCCGCATGGACCGGGAACGCCAGATGCGCTGGCAGCGGGGCGTTGCCCGGTCGCATGAGCACCACCGCGTTCATGCCGGCGGCGGCCGCGGCGGTGGCTTCGGCGGGCATATCGGTGCAGAAGGTGATGGATTGCGCGGGCCGCTGCCACGCCGTGGCTATGGTGGTGTAGCTCGCCGCTTCGCGCTTGGGGCCCGAGGTCGTGTCGTAGTAGCCGTCGAGGTGCGGGGTCAGGTCGCCGGCGGCGCTGTGCCGGAAGAGCAGTTGCTGGGCGAGCCGGCTTCCCGAGCTGTAGATCGCGATGGCGCGACCCGCGCGCCGCCAGTTCGCGAAGCAGTCGGGCACGTCGGCGTAGAGGTGACCTTTGATGGCGCCTTGTTCGTAGCCGTGCTTCCAGATCAGGCCCTGGAGCTGCTTGAGCCCGGTGGCTTTGACATCGCCGGCCATCTGTCGACGCACCACCGCGAGCGCCTGCTCGTCGCTGGCTAGTCCGCGTTCCTCTGAGGTCGCGTCGGCGCGCACCAGTTCGAGCGCGCGTTGGACGTCGGGATCGGCGCGGTGCGCGGCCAGGAATCCGGCTACGTTCGCAGTGACGTACGGGAACAGCACGTCGAAGACGAAGCTGATCGAGGTGGTGGTGCCTTCGATGTCGAGGAGGACGGCGGTCTGGCTCATGGAGCGGCATGCCACGCCCGCCGTCGGCGAAGTCAAGGCGGCGACGTACGCCAGCGAACCGCGACGCGCGCATGCGGCGGCAGGTCGATCTGCCAGCCATCGCCCTCGACGGTGCGCGACAGGGCGCGCCAGCCGCGCGCGTCGCCGATCCATGCCTCGCTGGTTCCCGTGACGAACAGCCAGCCACGGGCGCTGCGGCCGGATTCGTCGACCAGCACGAGGTCCCCGTCCCAGCCCGCCGGTGGCTGCCGCGCCAGCGTGATCGCGCGTTCGAGGCCGGCCAGGCGCATGGCGGCGACGACCGGTGCCGCGGCGACCGCGAGGGGGGGATGAGCCAGTTCGAGTGCGCGTCGGCCGCAGCTCCAGGCGATGGCCTGGGTCTCGCTCAGCGCATACATGGCTGGCGCCGCGACCGCGTGCTCGGTGCCAGTCGTCAGTGCGCCGAGCACCGCCAGGCCGGCGCCCTCCGGCTCGCCGATGGCGGTCCACGACGCCAGCGTGCCGGCGACCGGCGCGCCGATGTACGCGACGACATGGGTCACCGCGCCAGCCGCCGCATCGAGTTCGACGCGCAGCAGTGGCTCGTGGGCATGCAACGAGTAGCGAATCACGCCCTGCATGCGCCGCACTTCGAGCCGAGCACGAACCGGGCCGCGCTCGATAACAGTCACGGATATCGGAGCGCCCAGACCGCGGACCAGCGGCTCGACGATGGTGACGTAGCGGCCTGCGAGGCACAGGCGAGTGACGCTCCCATCCGCGTCGAACTCGGCGCGCACGAGGCCGTTGTCGAGGACGCTCGGCGACGTCTCCCATAACGCACCGGCCGCCTGATCGTCGATCGGGCTCAGGGACAAGGCCTCGCATGCGAGGAATGGGAACTCGACGATGAACCCATCGGGGACCGATTGCGCAGGATGCCGACGACCATGCTGGTCGATGACCGCCTGGGGGGCGCCGCTGGGCCAGACGAAGGCGACGAGGCCACGCCGAGCCACGGGCAGGGGGTTCCACGCGACGCGCCCGCCCGGCGCCTGCACCGCCTGGATGGGATGGAACAAGGAGAGGTCGGGAGCGCCATCGGGGGCCGGCATGTCCGCAGGGTGCGCGATGCCCACCGATATCCAGTAGCTGCAGACACTGCTGGGAACCTTTAACAAGGACAGCATACTAGAGCCGCACAGCAAACTGGGCCCTTACGACGACATGCGCGAAACGGTCTCATTCTTCAAGCAGTCGCTGGTCCGCTTCCGCGAGATGGGTTCGCTCGTGCCGAGCAGCCCGCAACTCGCCCGGGCGATGGTCGCCGAAGTGCCCGTGCTGCCGGCTTCAGAGGTGATCGTCGAGCTCGGCCCCGGCACCGGGGTATTCACCCGCGAACTGGTCGCCCGCTTCCCCCGCAACCGGGTGGTCGCCGTCGAGTTCAATCAGCGCTTCGCCGAGCGTCTCGCCCTGCGCATGCCCGAGATCGACGTCGTCGAAGGCTGCGCCTCGCTGCTCCCCGAGCACCTCGCCGGCCTGGGTATCCCGACCGAACGGGTCGGCGCCGTGGTCAGCGGACTGCCCCTGCTCAGCCTGCCGCGCGAACTCGGCAGCGCGATCTTCGCCGGCATCACCCGCACCCTCGCCCCCGGCCGCCGCTATATCCAGTTCACCTACTCGAAGCGCGCCTGGCGTGACGCGACGCCCGCCGGTTTCCGCCTCGACAAGACGCGCATGGTGTGGCTGAACTTCCCGCCCGCCGAGATCCTGCCGTTCACGCGCCTACGATCCCGCGCCGAGGTCTACGTCGCTTAGATCGTCCGATCGCGCCAGACGGCGCTCGTCCGGGTAGCATCAGCCGGCTTCGGATGAGGCTGTCTTCGCCGCCGGACGTGCGCCGTCTGCCGCGACCGGACGAGGATGGCGCAGCCATCCGCCTGGACGAGGCGCGCAGCGCCTCCCGGACGGTTGCGTTCACCCCTCCAACAACCCCGCCCACTTCTTCTCGGTCCGCTCCGACTGCTGCCGCCAGCGCTCGCTGCTGCCCAGGTGCAGCTTCTGCAATTCGCCCAATCCGAGGTTCCCCGTGGATCCCGCATGGGTCCTCTCGCGCACCACCCGGTCGTGATCCGGCGTGCCCAGCCGGTCGAGCGACTTGCCGACCTCGACGTAGGCGTCGCGGAAGGGGATGCCCTTGTCGCGCATGAGGCGGTAGGCCTCGTCGGTGGCGTAGATGTCCGGCGTGAGCGCGGCGAGGATCTTCTCGCGAATCGGCTTGAGCGTCGGCACCGCGGCGCCGACCACGGCCAGACCCTGCTCCGCCAGGCGCATGCCTTCGATCAGCAGGGCCTTGGTGTCCTGGAGATCGCGGCTGTACCCGGACGGTAGGCCGACGGTGATCGCGTACAGCCCGGTGCGCAGGCCGAGGAAACGCGCGGTGCGGGCACGCAGCAGTTCAAAGAGGTCCGGGTTGCGCTTCTGCGGCATGATGCTCGAACCGGTGGTGAAGCCCGGCCCGATGGTGAAGAAGCCGCATTCCGCGGTGGTGAAGAAGACCATGTCCGCGGCGAAGCGGCTGAGGTCGTTGAGCACCGCGCCGACCGCGTCCAGCGACGCGGTCTCGACCTTGCCGCGCCCGTTGGCGTCGGCCATGGCGATGCCGGAATGACGCGCGAATCCTAGGAGGTCGGCGACGTAGGCGCGGTCGAGCGGCAGGCCGACTCCGTAGCTGGCGCCGGAGCCGAGCGGGCAGCGGTCGGCGAGTTCGTAGGCCGCTTCGATCAGGATGAGATCGTCGAGCAGCGCCGAGGCGTGGCCGGCGAAGAACATGCCCAGGCTCGAGGGCATCGCCCGCTGGAGGTGGGTGTAGCCCGGGAAGGGGTGGTACTGGTGCGCCACGGCCTGGGCGAGCAGGACCTCGATGGTGCGAAGGGTGCGCTCCGAGATCGCGCACAGCGTGTGCTTCTGCCAGAGCCGGATCGCGGTGAGCACCTGGTCGTTGCGGCTGCGCCCGGTGTGCATGCGTTTCGCGGGGTCGCCGAGCTTCTTGGTCAGCAGTTCCTCGACCTTGCTGTGCACGTCCTCGTCGGTGCGTTCGACGGTCCACTGCTTGTCGATGAAACCGCGGTGCAGTTCGCGCAGCCCAGACTTGAGCTGTTCGGTGTCGGCCGCGGGCAGCAGGCCGATCTTGCCGAGCATCGCGACATGGGCGATCGAGCCGAGGATGTCGTAGGGGGCGAGGATGCGGTCGTAGCGGTAGTCGTCGGCGACCGTGAACTGGTGAACCAGCGTATTGGTCCGGTCGCCGCCCTTGCTCCAGATCGCACTGCCCATCGCCACGGCTCCTTCGAGGTCGGCGTCAGCATGGAGACGAGGCTGGGAGGGGCTAGGGGGCGGGGGTCGGGGGCCGGGGGCGGAGGGG
>JACDEC010000287.1:0-905 GCA_013816645.1 Planctomycetota bacterium | reverse complement strand
ACAGAAGGATCCCCAAGCGTGCCGGCATGCCCAGGACTTCTCGTAATCCGGGTTATAGGACGCGTCGCCGGATGGCAGGAGATCGCATTTTACGGGACCATGCGCTAAGCACGTTGCCTTACGTCAGTTGCGTCGGTACACCTGGGCATGCCGGCACGCTTGGGGATCCTTCTGTCGGGCGGTGGCTCGACCTACGCGAACCTCGAAGCGGCGATCGCCGATGGGCGTCTCGCCGCCGAGATCGCGGTGGTGGTGTCCTCGCGGGCGGATGCTGGCGGACTCGCGATCGCTGCGGCGCATGGTCGTCCCGCCATGGTCGCCAGCGACGCCGCTGCGGTCACCGCGGCCCTGCACGCGCATCGGGCGCAGTGGGTGGCGATGTGCGGATGGATGCGCTACTGGGATCCGCCCGCCGACTTCGCCGGCCGCGTCGTCAACATCCACCCCAGCCTGCTCCCACGCTTCGGCGGCAAAGGCATGTACGGCGCCCATGTGCATCGCGCCGTGCTCGCCGCGGGAAGCGCCTGCAGCGGTTGCACCGTGCACCTGGTGAGCGGCGATTACGACAGCGGTCAGATCGTGGCTCAGAGCGAGGTGCCGGTCCTGCCAGGGGATACGGTCGAGGCCCTGCAGGCGCGCGTGCAGGCGGCCGAGCGCGAGCTCTTCCCGAAGGCGCTCGCAGGACTCCTCGCAGGCGGCTGACGTTCGTTGTCCGTTGAGCGCGCTTGCGGGACGCCCGCCGCCCGCCAGCGTGTGCGCCCATGCCAGAAATCACCGTCGATGCCAAGGCCCTCGAGGCCTATCTGCCGCACCGCGGCGCCAACATCATGCCGGATTCCGTGTGGATGAACGCCGAGCGCACCAAGGCAATCTCGCGCACCACCGTGCCAGCGGTCGGCGAAGCC
>JACDEC010000286.1 GCA_013816645.1 Planctomycetota bacterium | reverse complement strand
CAACGGGGGAGGCGGCCTGCTGCCGCTCCCCCGTTAATGAGCGCTGCCGACTTTAGTCGCGGCCAGCTTGCGCGCCGGGATGCCGAGCGCGGCGCTGACCAGCGCCTCCTGATCGAGCATGAAGACCGCGGCGCTGCCGGGTGCGGGCGACGCGGCGGCATCGCGACCGGCGTATTCCGGATCCTTGCCGGTGACTTTGCGCAAGTAGGGCTGGATGAACTGCCAGGCACCCATGTTCTGCGGCTCCTCCTGGCACCAGACGAGGTCGGCGCCCTTGTAGCTGGCGACCGCTTCGCGCAGCTGCTTCTCGGGGAAGGGGGCGTACTGCTCGATGCGCACGATCGCCACGCCGTCGAGGCGCTCCTCATTGCGGCGGTCGATCAGCTCGTGCGCGACCTTGCCGCTGGTGATGACCAGGCGCTTGACCTGCTTGGGGTTGGCGTCCTTGTCGCCGATGACCTCGTGGAACCGGCCGTCGACTAGTTCGCTGAACGACGACGACGCCTGTTTCGAGCGCAGGTGGCTCTTGGGCGTCATCAGCACCAGCGGCTTGCGGAACTTGCGGTGCATCTGCCGGCGCAGGATGTGGAAGTGCTGGGCCGCGGTGGTGCAGTTGGCGACCTGGATGTTGTCCTCGGCGCACTGCTGCAGGAAACGTTCGAGGCGCGCCGAACTGTGCTCGGGACCCATGCCCTCCTGCCCGTGCGGCAGCAGCATGACCAGGCCCGAGACCCGGCCCCACTTCGACTCGGACGAGACGATGAACTGGTCGATGATGTTCTGGGCGCCGTTGACGAAGTCGCCGAACTGCGCCTCCCACATGATCAGCATGTTGGGCTCGTTGAGCGAGTAGCCGTAGTCGAAGCCGAGCACGGCTTCTTCGCTGAGTGGGGAATTGTAGACGCAGAAGTTCGCCTGGCCGGGGCAGATGTTGTCGAGCGGCTTGTGGCGCTCACGCGAGGTGATGTCGTACCAGTAGCTGTGGCGCTGACTGAAGGTGCCGCGCCGCGAGTCCTGGCCAGACAATCGCGAGGGGATGCCCTCGACCAGCAGCGAACCGATCGCCAGCAACTCGGCGGTCGCCCAATCGATGCGTCCGCGCGCGCCGATCAGCTTGCCGCGCTCCTCGGCCAGGCGCCGGACCTTGGGGTGGATGTTGAAGGAAGTCGGCCAGGTCGAGAGCGCCTTGCCGATCAGGTCCAAGGTCTCGGCCTTCACCCCGGTCTGCACCGGGTCGTGGCTGTACTCGTTGGTCAGGCCGGTCCACACGCCCTTGAAGCGGCTTCGCGTCAGCTTGGCGGGCTTGAGCTTGATCTTGTTGAGCGCCTCCTGGAGCTGGTTCTGCATCATCGCCACGATCTCGTCGGCCTCGGCCTTGCTGATCTCGTCGCGCTCGCGCAGGCGTTGCGCGTAGATCTTCGAGACCCGCGGCTGCTCGGCGATGCGCGCGTACATCGTGGGCTGGGTGTAGTTGGGTTCGTCGGTCTCGTTGTGGCCGTGGCGGCGGTAGCAGACGATGTCGATGACCACGTCGCGCTTGAAGCGCTGGCGGTAGAGCAGCGCCATCTTGGCGCAGTGCACCACCGCTTCCGGGTCGTCGCCGTTGACGTGGAAGATCGGCGCGTCGACCATCTTGGCGATGTCGGTGCAGTAGCGCGTCGACCGCGCGTCCTGGGGCAGGGTGGTGAAGCCGATCTGGTTGTTGCCGACGATGTGGATGGTGCCGCCGGTGCGGTAACCCTCCAGCTGGCTCATCTGGAAGACCTCCATGACGATGCCCTGGCCGGCGAAGGCGGCGTCGCCGTGGATCAGCAGGGGCACGACCTTGCCGCGTTCGGCGGTGTCGCCGTGCTGGCGCTGCTTGGCGCGGGCGCGGCCTTCGACCACCGCGTCGACCGCCTCGAGGTGGCTGGGGTTCGCCGACAGCGTCATGTGGAGGGTCTTGCCGGTCGAGGTCTGGTAGTCCGAGCTGTAGCCGAGGTGGTACTTCACGTCGCCATCGCCCTGCAGCTCGCTGATGTCGTAGCTGCCCTCGAACTCGGTGAAGACCTCCTCGTGGCTCTTGTGCAGGATGTTGCAGAGCACGTTGAGCCGGCCGCGGTGGGCCATGCCCATCACGATCTCCTTGGCGCCGGTCTCGGGCGCCAACTCCATGATCGCGTCGAGCGCGGGGATCAGCGATTCGCCACCCTCGATCGAGAAGCGCTTCTGGCCGAGGAACTTGGTGTGGATGAAGGTCTCGAGCATCTCGGCCTGGTTGAGCTTCATCAGGATGCGGCGCTTCTCGGCCGCGGTCAGCTGCGGCTGGTTGCGCGTGGGCTCGATGCGCTCGCGCAGCCACAGCCGCTGCTCGCGGTCCTGGATGTGCATGTACTCGATGCCGATGGTGCCGCAGTAGGTCTCGCGCAGGTAGCCGACCAGCTCGCGCAGCGTGGCGTGCGCGGGCATGCCGGTGACCGTGTCGGCGGAAAATTCGCGATCGAGGTCCGCGTCGGTGAGCCCGTGGGTGGCGAGATCGAGTTGCGGGGTGTGCGCCTGGTTGTTGAAACCGAGGGGGTCGAGGTTGCAGAGGAAATGGCCGACGTCGCGATAGGCGTAGATCAGGGAGTCCGCGCGCTGCTGGTCGAGCCGTCCGGGCGTGCGTTCGCCGGCGGAGATCGAACCGGTGCCGGGCTCGACGGAGGTCTGCGTACAGAGCTTTTCCATGCCGAGCGCGAAGCCGGCGAAGAAGGCCTGCCAATCAGCGCCGACGCTGGCGGGGTCCCGGCGCCACTGCTCATAGAGCTGGTCGAGATGGTCGACGTTCCACTGGCTGGCAAAGTCGCTGGCTGGCATTGTGCGAAACCTTGTGCGAAAGGAGCGGCATCCGTAACGATGTCGGCAGAAGCGAATGGCATCGTGGGATCACGGAGGGGCGAATCAACCATTGGCCAACCGTTGACGCCATTGTCGCACAATCTATTGTGCGGACATGGCAACCAATCTTGATGTCGACTCCCAAGCCCTGGAAGCGCTCGTCCAACTCGGCGCCTTCCGCAGCAAGCGCGAGGCGGTCGACGCAGCGGTGCGTGAAGCAATCGCCTACCGTCGTCAGCTGCGTTTCCTCGATCAGCTCGGCACCGTGGAGTTCGTCCAGTCCACCGGCACCGATCGCGCGCCGTGAGCGCGGCGGTGCTTCCGCTGGTCGACGTCTGGGTCGGCACCTTGCGACGACGCGACCCCGATCTGCTCGCCATCGACGTCATGACCGGCCTGGTGCGAGCCCGTCGGGTGCTGCTGCTCGGCTGGGTGCGCCAGGAGTTGCTGACCAGGACCCGCGACGATGCGCACGCCTCCCGTCTGGCATCCGCCCTGCAGGCGTACCCGGATGCCAAGTTGACGATCGCCGATCAGGTCGAGGCTGCCCGCTTGACGCGCAGTCTGCGCACCACGATGGACCCGGCGCCGGTCCAGACCGCGACCTGGGCGTTCGCCAACCGGATCGGCGCGCTGCTGTGGACCGAGGACGGTTCGTGGCAGCAGCTGGCGCCGCTCGGGCTGCCGCTGTTCGTCGCGTTGTGAAGCATCGGACCGATCAGGCCTTCTGCGCGAGCAGTTCCTTGACGGTATCGCGCTCGGAGACCAGTTCCGCGTTGGTCGCGGCGATCTTCTCCTTGGCGAAGGCGTCGAGGGCGATGCCCTTTACGACCTCGTAGGTGCCGATCGCGGTGGTGCGCACCGGCATGCCGGCCCACACGCCCTCGGCGAAGCCGTAGCTGCCAGCGCTGCCGTCGCTGCGCACGCCGATCGAGTGGATGGTCGGACCGGGGGTGACCAGTGAACGCACGTGATCGATCAGCGCGTTGGCCGCCGACGCAGCGCTCGACACGCCGCGCGCCTCGATGATCGCCGCGCCGCGCTTGCCGACGGTGGGGATGAAGGTGTCCTTCAGCCAGGCCTGGTCGGTGATCACCTGGGTCGCCGGCTTGCCGCCGATCTTGGCGTTGGCGAAATCCGGGAACATGGTCGGGCTGTGGTTGCCGTAGATGACGATCTCGCTGATCGCGGTCACCGCGACGCCGGCCTTCTTCGCCAGCTGGGTCGCGGCGCGGTTCTGGTCGAGCCGCACCATGGCGGTGAAGCGTTCGGGGCCGAGCCGCTTGCCCTGGGCCGCGGCGATCATGCAGTTGGTGTTGCAGGGATTGCCGACCACCGCGACGCGGCAGTCGTCGGCGGCGAGACGGTCGATGGTCTGGCCCTGGCCGATGAAGATCTTGCCGTTGTCCTTGAGCAGGTCGGCGCGCTCCATGCCCGGGCCGCGCGGCTTCGAGCCGACCAGCAGGCACCAGTTCGCGTCCTTGAAGGCGACCGCGGGATCACCGGTGAGGACCATGTCCTGGAGCAGCGGGAAGGCGCAGTCGTCGAGCTCCATCGCCACGCCCTTGAGCGCGAGCTGCGGCTTCTCGACCGGGATTTCGAGCAGCTGGAGGATGACCGGCTGGTCCTTGCCGAACATCTCGCCGGAGGCGATGCGGGGCAGCAGGCTGTAGCAGATCTGACCGGCGGCGCCGGTGACCGCGACGCGGATGGGCTTCTTCATGACGCACGTTCCTGGGTGGGTCGGCAACGGTATGCGCCGTCCAACCCGCCGCCAGGGGAGTGGGTGGGCAGGCTCAGCCGCCGCGCACGATCCGGATTCCCTTCGGACCGCGCACCCGCAATCGGCCGCGTTCGAGTTCGACGTGCAGCGCTCCGTGCGGGGTCGGCACGGTGGCGCAGGCCCAGGCGAGGTCGGTGCCGGCCGGGGTGACCGCCACCGTCCGCCAACCCGGTTCGAGCGGCCGCACGCCGAGGATGGTGGTGGGCAGCAGCCAGACCGGGCCGGCGGCCCAGGCATGGCACAGGCTCTTGCCGAAGGGGCGGCCGTAGAACGCGTAATGCGCGTCACCGGTCTGCGCGGGATCGTAGGCTTCCCAGAAGGTGGTCGCGCCCGCGGCGAGCATCCCGCCCCACGCGCTGCGCACTTCCGCCAATGCCGCCTCGGCGCGACCGAGGCGCGCCAGCGCCGCGCCTTCGAGCGTGCGCATCCACGGCGTGCCGACCGGCGGC
>JACDEC010000007.1 GCA_013816645.1 Planctomycetota bacterium | reverse complement strand
ATCCAGGACCACGAGATCCGCGACTTCCTCAAGACCAAGTTCAAGAGCGCCGCGATCGAGAAGATCGAGATCGAGCGCAAGGCCGATCGCGTCACCATCACGCTGCACGCCGGCCGTCCGGGCGTGATCATCGGCAAGCGCGGCGCCGAGATCGACCAGCTGACCAAGATCCTCGAGGCGCTGACCAAGACCTCGGTCAAGGTCAACATCCAGGAAATCCGCAAGCCCGACCTGTCGGCCCAGCTGGTCGCCGAGAACGTCGCCGAGCAGCTCGAGCGCCGCGGTTCGTTCCGTCGCGCGATGAAGCGCGCGGTCGAGAACGCGATGCGCGAAGGCGCCAAGGGCTGCAATGTCCGCGTCAGCGGCCGCCTCGGCGGCAATGAGATCGCTCGTACCGAGCACGACATGCAGGGCAGCGTGCCGCTCAACTCGCTAAACAAGAAGATCGACTACGGCTACGCCATCGCCCGCACTTCCGCCGGTGTGATCGGCGTGCGCGTGTGGGTCAACCTGGGCCGCTATAGCGACCTGAAGCAGAAGGAAGCGTAAGGGTTCCCCGATGCCAATGCTCCCCGCCCAAGTCAAGCATCGCAAGCAGCACGTCCGCGGCTTCCGCATGGACCATGTCGCCCAGACCGGCCATAAGCTGGCATTCGGCGATTTCGGCATCCAGGTCCTGGAGAGCGGTGAGATCACCGCCCGCCAGATCGAAGCCGCGCGCGTCACCGCCGCGCACTACCTCGGTCGAGTCGGCAAGCTGTGGATCCGCATCTTCCCGCACCTGCCCATCACCGGCCGTCCGGCCGAGACGCGCATGGGTTCGGGCAAGGGCGAGGTCAAGTACTGGGCCCAGCACGTCGATGCCGGCACGGTGATCTTCGAGTTCGCCGGCATCACCGAAGAGATGGCCCGCGAGGCGATGCGTCGCCAGGCCCACAAGTTTCCCCTCAAGATGCGCATGATCAAGCGCATCGCCGGAGCCGCATCATGAAGCGCACCGCGAAGGCCGAGCTGCGCTCGACGACCGCCGCCGAACTGACCAAGCAGGCCCAGGCGCTGCGCGAGCAGCTGCTCAAGGGGCGCCTGTCCGGAGCCATCGAAGGCAAGGGACTCGGCATCAAGGCGCGGCAGGTGCGCCGCCAGATCGCGCGTATCGAGACCATCCTCGGCGAGCAGAAGCGCTCCGCCGCCGGCAACAAGGCGAAGGCATGACCTCTCCGACCCAGACTCCGGCCTCGGCCGCCAGCACCACCGACACCAGCGAGCGCGGCAACGGCAAGCGCGTCGTCGGCGTGGTCGTCAGCGACAAGATGCTCAAGACCCGCGTCGTCGAAGTGACTGAGCTCTACAAGCACGCGAAGTACGGCAAGTACATGAAGCGCACGCAGAAGTTCCACGCCCACGACGAGAAGAACGAAGCCAAGTTGGGCGACAAGGTCCTGATTGTCGAATCCCGTCCGCTGTCCCGCACCAAGCGCTGGCGCCTCATGCAGGTGCTCGAGCGCGCGGTCTGATCCGCTCTACCGACCCCCGCCCCCTGACCCCAAGCCCCCGAGAAATCCCATGATCCAGATGCAGACCTGGTTGGACGTCGCCGACAACAGCGGCGCGAAGCGCGCGATGTGCATCAAGGTGCTCGGCGGCTCGCACCGTCGCTACGCCCACGTCGGCGACATCATCGTCGTCTCGATCAAGAAGGCGATCCCGCACAGCGAGATCAAGCAGAAGACGGTGTGCAAGGCGGTCATCGTCCGCACCGCCTCGCCGATCCGCCGCGACGACGGCAGCTACGTCAAGTTCGACACCAACGCCGTGGTCCTGATCGACAAGGACGGCAATCCGGTCGGCTCGCGCATCTTCGGGCCGGTGGCCCGCGAACTGCGCGCCCGCAATTACATGAAGATCGTCTCCTTGGCCCCAGAAGTCGTTTGAGCGCGAGCAGGAACAGGAATCAGCCATGCCCAGCAAAGTGAAGCTCCCCCAGCCCGTGCGCGCGCCCAAGTGCCACATCAAGGTCGGCGACCAGATCGTCGTGCTCAGCGGCAAGACCAAGGGCAAGAAGGGCACCGTGATCAAGGTCTTCGCCCGCGATCAGCGCGCCCTGGTCGATGGCGAGGCGGCGATCCACGATACCCGTCACGTCGCCGCCAATCCCCAGCAGAACAAGGAAGGTGGCCGCCAGCAGAAGCTGCGCCCGCTGCACCTCTCCAAGCTCGCGCTGATCGACCCGACCACCGGCAAGGCGACCCGTACCCGCCGTGAGAAGGACGCCGCCGGCAACACCATCCGCGTCGCTGTGAAGAGCGGCCACAAGTTCGCCGTCGTCGCGAAGGCCTGAGGAATACAGCCATGAGCACCGCCACGCTGCAGAAGACCACCAAGGACCTCTACCAGGAGGCCCTCGTCGAACTGTGCAAGAAGCACGGCATCACCAACAAGTTCGCCGCCCCGCGCATCGAGAAGGTCTCGCTGAACATGGGCGTCGGCCGCGCGATCGCCGACGGCCAGATCCTCAACGTCGTCGCCGAGCACCTCTCGCTGCTCGCTGGCCAGCGCGCCACCGTGACCAAGGCCAAGAAGGCGATCGCCAACTTCCGCAGCCGCATCGGCGTCAAGGTCGGCGCCCGCGTCACCCTGCGCGGCGAGCGCATGTGGTCGTTCCTCGACCGCCTGATCAACCTCGCGGTGCCGCGCATCAAGGACTTCCGCGGTCTCTCCGCCAAGGCCTTCGACGCGCAGGGCAACTACAACATGGGTCTGCGCGAGCAGGCGCTCTTCCACGAGGTCGTCCTCGACAAGCTCGAGCACAACCAGGGCCTCAACATCACCATCTGCATCGCCAACAGCACCCCGCAGCTCAGCTACGAGCTGCTCAAGCTGCTCGGCGTGCCCTTCCGCGAGCAGCCCGCCGCGGCCGCCGCGAAGTAAGGAACGACCCCATGGCCAAGAAGTCCAAAGTCGCCCGCAACCTGCAGCGCATGGTGCTGTCCGACAAGCACCGCGCGCAGCGCGAAGCCCTGCGCGAGCGCAGCAAAGACCTCAAGATGACGCTCGAGGAGCGCATGGAGGCCCGCGCCGCGCTGGCCATGCTGCCCGCGAACTCGTCGCCGACCCGCATCCGCAACCGCTGCCAGATCACCGGCCGCTCGCGCGGCAACCTGCGCAAGTTCGGCGTGAACCGCAATCTGCTCCGCCGCCTCGCGCACGCCGGCCATCTGCCGGGGTGCACCAAGGCGAGCTGGTGAGGGTCGAGCTGATGAAACCGATCAAGGCCAAGAACAGGATCACGACATGAGCTGCACCGATCCCATCGCTGACATGCTGACGATCATCCGCAACGGCCTCATGGCCGGCAAGAAAGCGGTGACCATCAAGCACTCGAACCTCAAGACCGGCATCTGCCAGGTCCTCAAGGACGAGGGTTACATCGAGCGCTTCGATGTGCTCGACACCAAGCCGGCCCGCACCATCCAGGTCGCGCTGAAGTACGGACCGCACGGCGAGGCCGTCATCCATACCATCGAGCGCAACAGCACGCCCGGTTGCCGGCGCTACGCCGGTCGCGGCGATCTGCGCCCGATCATCCGCGGCTTCGGCATCAGCATCCTCTCCACCTCCAAGGGCATCATGTCCGACCGGGCCTGCAAGAAGCAGAACCTGGGCGGCGAAGTGCTCTGCACGGTCAAGTAATACAAGCAGGACGGAACGCATCATGTCCAGGATCGGAAAACAGCCTGTCGCGCTGCCCAAGGGCGTCGAAGCCAAGGTCGACAGTTCGTCGATCACCTGTAAGGGCCCGCTCGGCACCCTGCGCATCCCGCTCGGAGAGGGCCTGTCGGCCAAGATCGACGCCGGCACCGTCGTCGTCGCTCGCGCGGACGACAGCAAGCTGCAGCGCGCGATGCACGGCACCGTGCGCGCGCTGGTCGCCAACGCCGTCGAAGGCGTGACCAAGGGCTACAAGAAGTCGCTCGAGGTGGTCGGTGTCGGCTACAAGGCCGTCCTGCAGGGCAAGAAGGTCGCGCTCAACGTCGGCTTCGCCAACACCATCGTAGTGGTCATCCCCGACGGCGTGAAGGTCGAGATCCCCGATCCGAACCACGTCAACATCTCGGGTCCGGACAAGCAGCTCGTCGGCCAGGTCGCGGCCGACATCCGCTCGGCGCGCAAGCCTGAGCCGTACAAGGGCAAGGGCGTTCGCTACAGCGACGAGCAGGTCCGCCGCAAGGCCGGCAAGGCCGCCGCCGGCGCCGCCAAGAAGTAAGCATCACCCGCACGCACGACAGCACGACAAGGCCGAACGACCATGGACAAGAACCGAATCAAATGGGATGCCATCGACGCCAAGAAGCGTCGCATCCGTAAGACCATCAGCGGCGACGTGCAGCGTCCCCGTCTGTCGGTCTACCGCAGCGAAGCGCACATCTACGGCCAGATCATCGACGACATCGCGGGCAAGACCCTGTTCTCGGCGAGCTCGGTGGCCAAAGACCTCAAGGACAAGGTCAAGGACCTCAAGCCTGCCGAGGTCGCCAAGGCGATCGGCGAGGCGCTGGCCGCAAAGGCCGTTGCCGGAGGCGTGTCCCAGGTCGTCTTCGATCGCAACGGTCGCCGCTACGGAGGTCGCCTCCAGGCCTTCGCCGACGGCGCACGGTCCAAGGGCTTGCAATTCTGATCACCGACCTACTCTGTTCGGCCCCTCTGAAGGGGCCTGACCGGGTTTCGTAACCACCAGCGATATCGAGATTTAGGAATCATATGGCGAAGCAGCGCGGTAGCGGCCCCAGTCGGGGTGGAGAGACGGCAGGAGCCCCGGGCGCCGGCGGCCCTGAGGGCGGCCAGGGTCGCGGTCGTAGCGATCGTCGCGCCGGCGGTCCGCCGCAGCGCGAGTCGCGCTCGAAGCTCTACGCCGAGGACGTGGTCAAGATCAACCGTTGCGCCAAGGTCGTGAAGGGCGGTAAGCGTTTCAGCTTCGCCGCCTTCGTCGTCCTCGGCGACAACAAGGGCAAGGTCGGCTTCGGCAAGGGCAAGGCCAAGGAGGTCGCCCTGTCGATCGACAAGGCTGTCCGCGATGGCGAGAAGAACGTCAAGCCGTACCCGATCGTCGAAGGCACCATTCCGCACGAGGTCGAAGGTCGCTTCGGCGCCTCCAAGGTCCGCCTCATGCCGGCCGCGCCCGGCACGGGTGTGATCGCCGGCAAGTCGGTTCGCGCGGTCCTCGAGAAGGCCGGCGTGCACAACATCCTCACCAAGGCCTACGGCAACCACAACCCGGTCAACCTGATCCGCGCGACCATCGATGCGCTGACCAAGCTGCGCACGCGTGAGCAGTACCGCGAACTGCGGGGAGTCGAACTGTGAGCCTCGACGACATCACCAAGACGGATACCTCGCGCAAGCAGCGCCGTCGCGTCGGCCGCGGCATGGGTTCGGGCCTCGGCAAGACCGGCGGCCGCGGCTCCAAGGGCGAAGGTTCGCGCACCGGCGGCAAGAACCGCGGCCCGCTTTTCGAAGGCGGTCAGTTCCCGTTCTGGATGCGCCTGCCCAAGCGCGGCTTCACCAACTTCGCGCACAAGACGGTCTACGTCGCCGTGCAGCTGGCCGAGGCGGTCAAGCGCGTCAAGGGTGACGAGATCACCGACCAGGCGCTGATCGACGCCAAGCTGATGCCCACTGGCGCCATCGCCAAGCTGGTCAGCGGCGCCGACGTCAAGCTCAAGCTCAAGCGCAAGCTCACCGTCAAGGTCAAGGCGACGGGTTCGGCCCGCGCGGCGATCGAAGCCGCGGGCGGCAGCATCGTCGAGCAGGAGCGGGCGGAGAGCTAATGGTCGAGCGCGACCTCAGCGAGAGTCCGGTCCGCGAACTGGTCCGACGGTTCCTTATCACCATCCTTCTCGGGGTGGTGGTCTACCGTTTCGGCGTGTTCGTACCGATTCCCGGGGTCGATGCCCTCGAGCTCAAGCGCATCGTGCGCGGCAGCGGCGAAGGCGATCCGATCGGCGACATCCTGCGCTACGCCAACATGTTCAACGGCGGCGCCATCGCCAACGCGTCGGTGTTCGGACTGGGCATCATGCCCTACATCAGCGCCAGCATCATCATGCAGCTGCTGACCTTCAGCTTCCCGACGCTCAAGGCGTTGCAGAAGGAAGGCGAAGGCGGTCGACGCAAGATCCAGCAGTACACCCGCTACGCGACCCTGCTGATCTGCCTCGTCCAGGCGACCATGGCATCGGTCGCGCTCTACAACTTCAAAGACGATCAGAACCACGTCCTGGTCTCCGGTTACAACCTGATGCCGTTCGTGCTGCAGAGCGCGCTGGTCATCACCACCGGTTCGATGGTGCTGCTGTGGCTGGCCGAGCAGATCACCAAGTTCGGCATCGGTAACGGCGTGTCGTTGATCATCATGATCGGCATCATCGCCTCGACCCCGAGCTCGTTCCACGGCCTCGACGGCGACCTCGGTACCTACCTGCTGATCGCCGCGATCTCGCTGTCGATCATCGCCGCGATCGTCGTGGTCGTGCGCGCGACCCGCAACATCCAGCTCGAGCAGCAGCGCCGCATCCAGGGCAACAAGGTCTACGGCGGTGCGACCACCGTCCTGCCGCTGAAGCTCAACCAGGCCAACGTCGTCCCGGTCATCTTCGCCTCGCCGGTGATGGTCGTGCTCGGCTACGCTGCGGCGTCGCCGTGGCTGCAGTTCGCCGGTCTCGACGCCTTCTTCGGTTCGGGGACCGCCGGCTACCGCTACATCTTCGCCGGCCTGATCATCGCTTTCACCTACTTCTACATCTCGATCACCTTCGACCTCAACGAGATGTCGAACCACTTCAAGACCCACGGCTTCTTCGTGCGCGGCATCAAGCCTGGCCGCAAGACCGTCGAATACCTGCAGCACCACCTGACCCGCATCACCTTCGTCGGCGCGATCTTCCTCGCGGTCATCGCCATCCTGCCCCAGATGCTCGATAGCGCGATCGGCCTGACCGGCGGCGGCGGGGCGATGCTGATGGGCGGTACCGGCTTGCTGATCGTGGTCGGCGTGGCCTTGGACATCATGCAGAAGATCGCTTCGTTCTTCCTGGCCCACCAGTATCGCGGGCTCGGCGGCGAGGGTGGCGATGCCGGCGGCGCCAAGGCCAAGCGGTTCTGACATGCCCAAGGAAGACAACATCCGGCTCGAGGCGCGCGTGAAGGAAAGCCTTCCCAATGCGCGCTTCGTCGTGGTGCTCGACAATGGGCACGAGGTCCTCGCCCACATCTCGGGCAAGATCCGGATGAACTACATCCGCATCCTGCCTGGCGACAAAGTGACGATCGAGATGTCTCCGTACGACCTCACCCGCGGCCGCATCGTCTACCGTGAAGCCTGAAGCTAGAATCTAGGAATCCCCCATGAAGGTCTCATCCTCCGTCCGCCGCCGCTGCGAGAACTGCAAGATCGTCCGTCGTAAGGGCAAGGTCCGCGTGATCTGCTCCGACCCGAATCACAAGCAGCGTCAGGGCTGATCACCACTCCTCCAGGAACCGCGACATGCCCCGTATCCTCGGCGTCGACATCCCGAACAACAAGAAGGTCCCGTACTCGCTCGCAGCGCTGTACGGCATCGGTCTGCACTTGGCGAAAGTCATCTGCGACAAGACCGGCGTCGACCAGAACAAGCGCGCCTTCCAGCTGTCCGAGGAAGAGCTCGGCAAGCTGGCCTCGTACATCGAGGCCAACTACGTGATCGAGGGCAACCTCCGTCGCGAGATCCAGGCGAACGTGCAGCGCTTCAAGGAGATCGGCTGCTACCGTGGCTTCCGCCACGCGCGCAACCTGCCGTGCCGCGGCCAGCGCACGCGCACCAACTCGCGCACCCGCAAGGGCCGCAAGAAGACCGTCGCCAACAAGAAGATCCTCCGCAAGTAATCGGTTCCGGCCATCTGGCCGGCCCCTGACCCCCGACCCCCGACCCCGGAACGAGACATGGCTTACAACAAGAAGAAGGTCAAGAAGACGATCCGTAATGGAGTCGTCCACATCAACGCGACCTTCAACAACACCATCATCACCGTCACCGACGCCAACGGCGAGGTCGCGTGCTGGGAATCAGCGGGTTCGGTCGGCTACAAGGGTAGCCGCAAGAGCACGCCCTTCGCGGCGCAGCTCGCGATGGAGCGCGCCTCGGAGAAGGCCGTGAAGATGGGCCTCAAGGAAGCCGAGGTCCGCGTCCGCGGTCCCGGCGCCGGCCGTGAGAGCGCGATCCGCGCCCTGGTCAGCGCCGGCATCATGGTCAAGGCGATCACCGATGTCACCCCGTTGCCGCACAACGGCTGCCGTCCGCGCAAGAAGCGTCGCGTCTGAACTGGTCTTGGGGGAGCCGCAGCAGGCGGCCTCCCCCAAGGAACGCGCCTCCGGCGCTGCCCCCTTGGAATCACCCTGCTAGGCTTCGAATCCTCTTTCTGACGTCCTTTCGAGCTACCTGGAGACTTCATCATGCGTATTCGCTGGCGCGGCTTCGAACTCCCCACCCGCGTCGAGAAGATCGACGGTTCGGGCCTGGCCAACTACGCCAAGTTCCACGCCGAGCCCTTCGAGCGCGGCTTCGCCACGACCATCGGCAACGGCCTGCGTCGCGTGCTGCTCAGCTCGATCCAGGGCGCGGCCGTACGTTCGATCCGCATCCAGGGCGCCAACAACGAGTTCACCTCGCTCGATGGCGTGCTCGAGGACGTGACCCAGATCGTGCTCAACATCAAGCGCCTGCGCTTGCGCCTGCACAGCGACGAGAACGTCGTCATCCGCCTCGAGAAGAGCACCGCTGGCCCCGTGCTGGCCGGCGACATCACCCCGCACCAGGACGTCGAGATCATCAATCCCGACCTGGTCGTCGCCAACCTGACCAAGGATGTGCGCTTCGTCCTCGAGATGGACGTCGGCAGCGGCCGCGGCTTCGTGCCCGCCGAAGCGCAGCGCATCGACGGTTCGCCCGTCGGCACCATCGCCGTGGACTCGATCTACAGCCCCGTGCAGCGCGTCGCTTTCAACATCGCGTCGACCCGCCTCGGCAAGCGCACGGACTACGAGTCGCTCGATCTCGACATCTGGACCGACGGTTCGATCACCCCCGAACTCGCCCTGGTCGAAGCGACCAACATCCTGCGCAAGCACCTCAACCCGTTCGTGAAGTACTTCGAACTGGGCCGCGACGCCGAGGTCTCGCCCACCGCCGACCTGATCATCGAAGGCGACGCCGAGCGCACCGCGCTGCTGTCGAAGCAGATCACCGCGCTCGACCTCAGCGTGCGCACCGAGAACGCGCTGCGCGCCGCCAACGTCAAGCTGATCGGCGACCTGGTCGTCATGGACGAGTCCGAGGTCGCGGCGATCCGCAACCTGGGCAAGATCGCCACCAAGGAGCTGAAGAAGAAGCTGGCCGACCGCGGCCTCTCCTTCGGCATGCGCCTGACCCAGAAGGCTGACGCCTGATTGAGCTGAATCTCCAGCGGGGGGCGGCATCATGCCGCTCCCCGCTTCGTCTGAACGCAGTAGCTAGAGAAAGAGTCCCATGCGCCACCTCGTCGCCAACCGCAAGCTCGGCCGCACCTCGTCCCACCGTCTGGCGATGCTGCGCAACATGGTCGCCTCGCTGATCGAGCATGGTCGGATCACCACGACCCTGCCCAAGGCCAAGGAAGCGGCGCGCTTCGCCGAGAAGTGCATCACGCTGGCCAAGAAGGCCAACGCCGCTCCCGACGCCGCCGGCAAGCTGCACTACAGCCGCATGGCGATGAAGGAACTGCACGACCGCAAGGCGGTGGCCAAGCTCGTCGCCGAGGTCGGTCCCAAGTACAAGGACCGCAAGGGCGGCTACACCCGCGTGCTCAAGGCCGGCTTCCGGCTCGGTGACCGCGGCGCGCTCGCGCTCTTCGAACTGGTCTGACTCTCGTCGGTTGTCGCGTGCGAACCCAGGGCATCCGCCTTGGGTTCGTCGTTGGCTGCCTGCAACGTTGCGCTGCTGGTGCTTCAGTGCGCGACTCAGCGAAGGTACCATGGTTCAGGCGGATGACCTTGCCGCCCTGTGTGTGGGCGTAGACTCCCAATCCCCATCGACTGACCCCCATCCCTACGAGACCGACATGGCCCTTATTCCCCTGCGACCCCTGCTCGACCACGCCGCTGCAAACAACTACGGCGTCTGCGCGCTCAACGTCAACAACATGGAGCAGATCCAGTCGATCATGGAAGCCGCCCGGGCGACCAAGAGTCCGGTGATCATCCAGGCAAGCCGCGGAGCCCGCAAGTACACCAACGACGTGTTCCTGGCCAAGCTCATGGAAGCCGCGGTCGAGCTGTACCCCGAGATCCCAGTGGTCATGCATCAGGACCACGGCAACGCGCCGGACACCTGCATCAGCGCCATCCGCTACGGCTTCACCTCGGTGATGATGGACGGTTCGCTCGAGGACGACGGCAAGACCCCGGCGAGCTACGAGTACAACGTCGCCGTCACCCGCGAGGTGGTGACCATCGCCCATTCCTTCGGCGTCTCGGTCGAGGGCGAGTTGGGTTGCCTCGGTTCGCTCGAGCACGGCGAGGGCGAGAAGGAGGACGGCCACGGCGCCGAGGGCAAGCTGAGCATGGACCAGCTGCTCACCGACCCCGACCAGGCTGTCGACTTCGTCAGGCGCACCGGAATCGATGCGCTGGCCGTCGCCATGGGCACCAGCCACGGCGCCTACAAGTTCTCCAAGAAGCCGACCGGCGATGTCCTCGCCATGAAGCGCATCGAGGAGATCCACGCCAAGATCCCCAACTGCCACATGGTCATGCACGGCTCGTCGTCGGTGCCCAAGAATCTGATCGACGAGATCAACAAGTACGGCGGCAAGATCAAGGAGACCTACGGCGTGCCCGTCGAGGAGATCCAGCGCGGCATCCGCGCCGGCGTGCGCAAGATCAACGTCGACACCGACAACCGCCTGGCCATCACCGCCGCGATCCGCAAGGCGATGACCGAGAAGCCGGCCGAGTTCGATCCGCGCTACTACCTGACCCCGTCGCGCGCAGCGATGCAGGTGATCTGCGAGGAGCGCATGCGCCAGTTCGGCCAGGCTGGCCAGGCTCCTGGCGTTCCCGTGGTGACCTTGGCGCAGATGGCCAAGGACTACGCGGCCGGCAAGTTCGGCGAGAACGCCAAGCCGGCGAGCGATTGGACCAAGTTCAAAGGCCAGGGCGGCGGCAAATCCGCCATGGCTCATTAGGCAGCCAGCGCGCCGGGCGGCGCGCCGCCCGCTGCGCGGGCTCGCCCAGCGTTGCTGTGCGGGCTGCCGTTTGTACGGGGGGAGCGGACGCCGCTCCCCCCGCTTCGTTCACGGCGGGGCGCCGCTCACTCCCCCCTTGTCATGAACTGACGCGCAGGACTGTCCCTTTATGATCGACGATGCGATCGCGTTCACCGCGGCCTGGCCCGCGGTGCGGTCCTCACCGGCTTGCGCCGGCGGCGTGGCTGCGCCCCGCGGCCGCTCGGAAAGCGAGATTCGTACGACTTGTGGGGACAACGCAGAGGGGGACGATCCTGCATGCCAGCGCTGACCCAAGTCCGGCTGCTCGTCGACGACTTCGCTGGCTGTCACCGATTTTATCGTCAGGTCATCGGACTGATGCCGCGGTTTGGCGAGGTGTGCGGGCCTTATGATGAGTTCGAGACTGGGAGCACGCAGCTCGCACTGTTCCAGCGCAGGCTGATGGCGGCGGCGATCGGGTCGTCGGAGGCGCCGGCGACCACGCGCGACGATCGCACGGTGGTGGTCATCGGCGTCGACAATGTCGATGCGGCGCATGCGCGGTTGTCGGCCCACGGCGTCAGCTTCGTGGCGCCGCCGACCAATCGGCGGGACTGGCGCATCCGCACGGCGCACCTGCGCGATCCCGATGGCAACCTGGTCGAGCTGTGGTCGGCGCTGACGTGAACGCGCGGCGATCCGAGCTGGTCGAACGCGATCTTGCGGTGCTCTGGCATCCCTGCGGGCAGCAGCGCGACTACCAGGATTTCCCACCGCTCGAGGTGGTCGCGGCCAAGGGCTGTCGGCTGACGCTCGCTGACGGCCGCCAGGTGCTCGACGCGATCGCGAGCTGGTGGTGCAAGAGCCTGGGACACGGGCATCCACGCCTGCGCGCGGCATTGATCGCCCAGGCTGAAACTTTCGAGCACGTCATCCTCGCCAACACCACCAACGAGCCGGTGGTGCGGCTGTGCGAGCGACTGCTCGCGCTCGCCAATGGCTTTGGCGAGGATGCCTGGGGTCCGGGTGCTCCGGCCGGTCGTCGCGATGGGCACTTCGCGCGAGTGTTCTTTGCCGACAACGGCTCGACCGGAGTCGAGGTCGCGCTCAAGCTCGCGTTGCAGGCGCAGGCGCAGTCGGGTCGCCCGCGGCGCACCCGCTTCGCCGCCCTGGCCAATGGCTACCACGGCGAGACCGTCGGTGCGCTGAGCGTCGGGGATTGCGGGCTCTACAAGGACACCTTCGCGCCGCTGCTGTTTCCCTGCGCGATGATCGGTGGGCTGCCCTACCGCAGCGGTCCCGAGGATCCGCGCTGGCAGGACGTCGCCGAGGAATGGCCGGCGATCGAGCGCGCGCTGGCGCCGCTCGCCGATGAGCTGGCGGCGATCGTCTACGAGCCGGTGCTGCAGGGCGCCGGCGGCATGCGACTGTACGCGCCGGCGCTGCTGAGCCGGCTGCGCGCCTGGGCGGATGCGCACGACGTGCTGCTCATCGCCGATGAGATCGCCGCCGGGATGGGCCGCTGCGGCGCGATGCTGGCGAGCCACCTCGCTGACGATGCGCTCGCCGACATCGCCGTGCTCTCGAAGGGTTTGACCGGGGGGTTCCTGCCGTTGGCGGCGGTGCTGACCACCCAGCGCCTGCACGACGCCTTCGATGCCGAGTGGAGCGCGGGCAAGGCGTTCCTGCATTCCAACACCTACGCGGGCAACGCGCTCGCGGTCGCGGTGGCCAACGCAGCGCTCGATGCCTACGCCGAGGAGGCCGTGCTGGCGCAGGTCGCGGCCAACGGACCGGCGCTGCGTCGCGGCTTGCGCGCGCTCGCCGAGACGCGGCCGTTCCTGCGCGACGTCCGCGGGGTCGGCATGATGGCGGCGGTCGACCTGCGCCAGCGCGACGGCTCTCCGCTCGACCGATCGCAACGCACGGGATGGCGGGTCTACCGCGAAGCGGTCGCTCGCGGCGCCCTGCTGCGACCGCTCGGCGACACCATGTACCTGTTTCCGCCGCTCAACACCGGACCAGGCGACCTGCGGGCGATGATCGGCATCCTCGCCGACAGCGTCGATGCCGTGCTCGGCTGATCGCGCCGGCGGCGCGGCCGATCACTCTTCGGCGTCGGCCTTGGCCTTGGCTTCGCGCTTGGCGATGCGCACGTCGATGTAGCCGACGACCTTGGCGATGGTCTCCATGCCGGCGTCGCCGGGCAGGATCTCTTCGAAGTTGATGCCGAAGGCGTCCTCGAGGTCCATGCTCACTTCGGCGATGTCGAGCGGGTCCTTGGTGATGTCCGGCACCAGCGCCTGGTCGTCGTACTCGAAATCGTCGTCGTCGCTGGGCTGCGGCAGGTTGTGCAGCTTGGCCGCGAGGATCTCGATGACCTCGTCACGAATGCGCTTCTTGTCCATGGGATGCTCGCTCGATGGGAATCGTGTGGGGACCGCGGGCGATCAGCCGGCGAATCGCTTGAAGATCAACGAGGCGTTGTGGCCGCCGAAGCCCAGGTTGTTGGACAGGGCGTACTCGGGCTTGGCTTGGCGCGCCTGGTTGGGCACGTAGTCGAGATCGCACTCGGGGTCGGGATTCGCGTAGTTGATGGTCGGCGGCAGCACGCCGTCGCGCAGCGCCAGGATCGAAGCGATGGCTTCGATGCCGCCGGCCGCGCCGAGGGTGTGCCCGGTCATCGACTTGGTGCTCGAGATCGCCAGGGTGCGCTGGATCGCGTGCTGGCCGAACACGGTCTTGATGACCGTGGTCTCGATGGCGTCGTTGTACTTGGTCGAGGTGCCGTGGGCGTTGATGTAGCCGATGCGTTCGGGAGCGAGCTTGGCGTCGGTCAGCGCCATGCGCATGCAGGCGGTGCCGGAGGCGCCGCTCGGGTCCGGAGCGGTCTCGTGGAAGGCGTCGCCGGTGAGACCGTAGCCGACGATCTCGGCGTAGATCGTGGCGCCGCGGGCGCGCGCGTGCTCGAACTCCTCGAGCACCAGGATCCCGGCGCCCTCACCGATGACGAAGCCGTCGCGCTCCTTGTCGAACGGGCGGCTCGCCGTCGCGGGCGAGTCGTTGCGCGTGCTCAGCGCGCCGATGCTGTTGAATCCGGACATGCCGAGTTCGGTGATCGGCGCCTCGCTGCCGCCGCTGATCGCGAGATCGCACAGCCCGGAGCGGATGTGGTGGAAGGCCGCGCCGATGCAGTGCGAGCCGGTGGCGCACGCGGTGGTGATGCAGTAGTTGGGGCCCTTGGCCCCGTAGGCGATCGAGATGTCCCCGGCGGCGCTGTCGACGATCATCTTCGGAACCAGGAACGGGCTGACCCGGCTCGGGCCGCGCTCGCGGAAGGTGTCGTGCTCGGCTTCGATGGTTTCGAGCCCGCCGATGCCGGATCCGACGATGGTCGCGACCTTGTAGGGGTCCTTCCAGTTCTTGTAGTCGAGCCCGCTCATCGCCATCGCCTCGGCTGCGGCCTTGAGCGCGAGGTGGACGAAGCGGTCCTTACGGCGCGCCTGCTTGCGGTCGCCATTGGCCAGGGCCAGGGCATCGAGGCGGATCTGCCCGGCGAAGGTGGTGGCGTGCTGGCCCTTGAGCCCCTGGATGGGACCGATGCCGTGACGACCTTCCTTGAGTGCGTTCCAGAATTCCGGGACGTTCAGGCCATTGCAGGCCAGAACGCCCATTCCGGTGACGACGACGCGGCGATCGGCCATACCCTCTGTCGATCCCTTCCGGCCAGCGACCGCTTCAACCGTTCGCGGCGACCTTGGTCTCGATGTACTTGATGATGTCGCCGATGGTCTTGAGTTCCTGATCCTCTTCGAGCTTCACGCCGAACGCGTCCTCGAGGTCCATCATGATCTCGGCGATGTCCAGACTGTCGGCACCCAGGTCGGCGACCACGTTGCTCTGCTCGGTGATGGTGGCCTTGTCGCGGGACAAGCGGTCCGCAATGATATCGATGACCTTGTTCCGGATTTCGCTCACAGCGGCTCCTCGATCCTGGGGTATGCCCGTTTATGAAAGAGCGGTAGTCTGTAGGCGGTCAAGGGGTGGTCAAGGGAAGCCGGGGGTTCAGCCAACGTGAGCGCAAGGCTGGCAGGTCGAGCCTAGGTACCGATGGTGCCGTCAGTTCGGTCGATCCCGGTGGCTGATGTCCCGCCAAGGCCTAATCTGCGTGCCATGCCGCGACCGTCCCGATTGGTGGCCGCCATCGTCGCGCTCGGCCTGGTCGCCTGCGCCCCCGAAGCCCCATTGCCACCGCCGGGCGCCCAGGGACCGATCCTCATTCGCGAGTGGGATGGCAAGGGCCGGCGCCAGATCGTGGTCAAGGCCGCCACCGTCGAGCATCCCGAACGGACGGTCGGCAAGGAATTCGATCAGATGGACCTCGGCCAGGTGCTGATCCGACTGCCGCATCGCGACGACGTCGTCTGCATCGCCTCGCCGACCGCGAGCTACCGCGCGAAGGGCAGTCGCCTGGTCGACCTCGCTGGACCGGTCAACCTGTCAGGCACCCTCCAGGGGGCCACGGTGATCGGCTGCGCCACCCAAGCCTGGCTCAATGCCGATGATCAGAGTCTCGAACTCGTCGACTTGCGACTGACCACGCGCGGGACGCTGTCCTCGCACCCGCGCGTGCTCCTGCGCCAGGAACAGGCGATGGAGACCAGCGGCGCATCGAGTGCGAAGAATGCGCCGGTGCTGGCGGTGGCGGCGCTGGCGGCTTTGCCGCAGCCGTTCGTGATTCCGGATTTGACGGCGCGGTGAATTGGAGGGGAGGGGCGGCGGAGGAGGAGAGCGCCTGGTGCTTCCTCCGCCATTCCTTGCGCTCCGCTCTCGCGGCGTGTCCTCGGCCGGGGCGGCCTGCGGTACGCCGCTGCACGGTGCTCAGTCACCCCTTTGGGGCGAGCTGCGCGCGTGGCTCAGCGTGGCTCAGTCAGGGCAACCTATAGCTCCGTCGCAATGACCACTCGATCGCCAGCAGCACGGCGATCGCCGCGAAGGCCCAGGCGTTGTCCCACAGGCCGCGCGGGGGCAGGGTCTCGACGCGATCCTTGCGGATGTCGGGAAGCGCGGCGGCCAGCGCGGCGGCGTCGGGGAAAAGCCGACCTCCGGCTGCGCGGGCCAGGGCTTCGAGGGCGGGGCGGTCGGCGCGCGGCTCGCGCACCTCGCTGGATGGCGGGAACACGTCGAGTTCGCCGTCTTCGACGTCGCCGGGATTGGGGCCGTCGGCGACGCCGATCCGCCACTGCCCGGCGTCCGGAGCCGGCACGCGGGCCGAGAACCCGCCGCCGTCGGGGAGCAGATGCACCAGCATCTCGCGCTTGCCCGGGCCGACCAGGATCGCGGTCGCCGAATCGGGAGCAGCTTCGCCAGCTTCGGCGGTGAGCGGAGTCAGCGACAGCTTGACCACCTCGCCGGGAATCGCCCGACGCGGCTCGACGCCGATACGCCAGGGCCGCGCGCCGCTGCGCCTGCCGACGAAGCGCAGGAGCTGGCCGTGGAAGCGCTGGAGATACGCGTCGCCGACGTTGCGCCGCCAGCGCCAGGTGTCGTCGACCGCGAGGATCACGCCGCGTCCGCTGCCGCCGACGCCGTAGGTTTTGTACACGGCCATCGGCTTGCCGTCCTGATCCTCCATCAGCACTTCCGCGCCAGGGACCGGTTCGCCGAGGTCGCCAGCGCCGAGCTGGGGCGGCAGCTGGTCCCACGGCACCGCGCCGCTCTCGAAGAGCAGGTTCTTCTCGGCCGCTGGCGTGCGGCGCAGGCGGTGCGCCGCATTGTCGAGGTAGCCATGGGCCAGGCGATCGGCGTCGGGCAGGCGCGTCGGGATCAGCTGGCCGAGTTCGGTTTTGGCGAATCCGGCGGTGGCGCCCAACTCGCCGGGCAGCCAGAGCAGCCCGGTGCCCCGGCGCTTCACCGCCTCGACGATGTTGCGCATCTGCTCGTTGGTCAGGGTGTCCGGCGCGATATCGCCGATCACGATGGCGTCGTAGTCGCGCAGCTCGGCGGCGGTGAGCGGCAGGTGGTCGGTGGGTCCGCCGCTGGTCCAGGCCCGCCAGCGCTTGCCGTCGCACAGCCACGCCGACAGCTCGATGGTGTGGTCGCGTTTGAGCGCTTCGCGCAGATAGCGGATCTCGTAGCGCGGCCGATGGTCGAGGATCAACACCTGCAGTTTGCGCTGCGAGACCTGCACCGTCATCTCGCGGCTGTCCTTGAGCGCGCCCTGCTCGACGTCGACCCGGACCGTGGCAGCGCCTTCCTTGGCGAAGGTGGCTTCCAGGCGCTGCTCGAGCGCCAGCAGAGCGCCGGGTTCGCCGATCGGTACGTCGGCCTGGATCTCGTCGGTCTTCGCGCCGTCGACCCACACGCGGATGGTGACCGGACCGTCCCCGAGCCCGCGCACGCTGGCGCGCACCGTCACCGGCTCGCGTTCGCCCAACGCGGCCGCCGGGTTGACCACGATCTGGTCGATCAGGATGCGCGCATCGATGCCCTCGCCGCCGACCGGCAGGATCGCCAGATCGGTGCCGCTGGCGCGCAGCTGCGTCGCCAACGCTTCCAGGCCGGGGCCAGCGGTGACCCGGCCGTCGCTCAGCAGCACCAGCAGGTCGTAGTGGCTGGCGTCGAGCAGGCGGACCAGTTCCTCGCTGAGCGGGCTGGCGGCGCCATGGGCGGTCGGAGGACCATCGGCGAAATCGTCGTCGAGCAGCGGGCCGGCGACCCCGCCGACCGACTGCCAGTCGAGCACCAGG
>JACDEC010000285.1 GCA_013816645.1 Planctomycetota bacterium | reverse complement strand
GAGCACGATGGCGCCGAGCGCATCGGTCTTGGTCGGCTTGGGTGTCGCCGCGGCCTGGGTGCGCAGGCGCGCGATCCAGCGGTCGAGGATCGCGGGCGTAGGATGGAAGCCCTCGGGCAGCTGCTCGTATTCCTCGGGGCCGATCGCCTCGTCGTCGATCATCACCCCGGGACCGGTGCCGCACAGCGCCAGGCACTCGACGCGCACCAGGGTGAACACGCCGTCCGCGGTGGTCTCGCCGGCGTGGATGCCGAGCGTCTTCTCGAGGTGCTCGATCAGCGGCTCGCTGCCCTGCAGGTAGCAGCACATGGTCTGGCAGACCTGGATGAGGTGCCGACCGGTCGGCACCTGCTTGTACATGGTGTAGAACTCGACCACACCGTAGGCGTGCACCGCGCTGACCGCGCTGACCTCGGCCGCCCACTTGATGCCGGTGCGCGGCACCCAGCCGAACTCCTCCTGGACCAGCCACAGGGCCTGCAGCAGCGCGCCGCGCTTGACGGGGTAGCGGCGCAACAGCTCGTCGAGGCGCTGCTGGTGCGGGGCCATGCGCGTCCGCACCTGCTCGATCGTGAGATCGTCGGGCTGGACCGTGGCGGGATTGACGGCGCACCCACTCATCGGTCGAGCTCTCCGGCGATGATGTTGATCGAACCCAGGGTGCCGAAGGCGTCCGCGATCATCGTGCCCTCGGTCATCGGGCCGAAGGCCGCGAACTGGGTCAGGCAGGGCGGGCGGGCCTTGATGCGGTACGGGTTGGTGCCGCCGTCCGAGACGATGAAGAAGCCGAGCTCACCGTTGGCGGCCTCGGTGGCATCGTAGCACTCGCCGGGCGGCGGGCGCACGCCCTCGTAGATCAGCTTGAAGCTGTTGATCAGCGCTTCCATGTCGTGGTAGACGCGGTTGCGGTCGGGCAGGGTCAGGCGCGCGTCGTTGGTGTTGATCGGGCCCGGCTTGAGGCGGTCGAGCGCCTGGCGGGTGATCGAGATCGATTCGAGCATCTCGAAGATGCGGATCATGATCCGGTCGTAGGTGTCGCCCTTGGTGCCGATCACGGTGTCCCAGGCGTAGGTGTCGTAGCCGTAGTACGGCTCCTGCTTGCGGATGTCGTGGTCGACGCCCGAGGCGCGCAGGCACGGTCCGGTCCAACCCCAGGAGATCGCGTCCTCCTTGGAGACCACGCAGACGTCGCGGGTGCGGTCGAGGAAGATCTTGTTGTGCTCGATCAGGCCGCGCACGTCCTTGATCGCGCCCTCGATCTGCACCAGCACCGCGCGCACGTCGTCCTCGAAACCAGGATAGGTGTCGCGGTAGAAGCCGCCGATGCGCGTGACGGTGTTGGTCAGGCGCGCGCCGCAGAGCTTCTCCCAGATCTTGTAGACCGCCTCGCGCGGATTGAAGAAGTACCAGAAGTTGGTCAGCGCGCCGAGGTCGACGAGGTTGGCGCCGACGCACACCAGGTGGTCGATGATCCGCGAGAGCTCGCAGAGGATGACGCGCAGCACGACGCAGCGCTCGGGCACGGTGACCGCGAACATCTTCTCGACCGCCTTGCAGAAGCCGATGTTGTTCATCATCGCGCTGCAGTAGTTCAGGCGATCGGTGTAGGGCAGGACCATGGTGTAGGTGCCCTGCTCGACCATCTTCTCGAAGCCGCGGTGCAGGTAACCCATCTCGCACATCGAGGCGACGATGGTCTCGCCGTCGAGGGCGCAGAACACGCGCAGCGTGCCGTGCGTCGCCGGGTGCGACGGGCCCATGTTGACGGTCAGCAGTTCGAGCTGCTCGCCTTTGGGGGTGAGGACCTTCATTGGAAACTCCGAAGCGGTGCGACGTGCGAGGTGCGGAGTACGACGGGAATGCCGGCGCACGTCGTACGTCGCACTCCGCACGTCGCACCAGTCGCAATCACAACACGCTCCGCTTCATGTCGCCGACCTGCGTTCCCGTCGTGAGATCGGGATCCTGCATGCCCTTGTCGCCGGTGCCGACCACCTCGCCGGGCGTGCCGCCGCGCACCGCGGGCGCGTGGATCTCGCCTTCGGAGAGCACGGTGTAGCCGAGCTGGCGCAGGCGCAGCTGGAGCTGGTCGACCATCGGATCGTTCACCGTCAGCTTCTGGCGCTTCTGGCAGGGGTAGTCCTTGCGCAGCGGATGGCCGACGAACTGGTGGTGATTCAGCAGGCGCTTGAGGTTGGGGTGGCCCTTGAAGACGATGCCGAGCTGATCCCAGCACTCGCGCTCCATCCAGTCGGCGATCTTCCAGCAATCGTGGATGCTGGGGATCTCGAGCGCCTCCTCCTCGACCCGCACCTTGACCTTGATGCGATGGTTGAAGGCCAGGCTCTTGAGCAGGTAGACCACGGCGAAGCGGGCGTCGCGGTGGCCGGGAAATGCCAGGTAATCGACGCCGGCGATGTCGAGCAGCACGTCCATGCGCAGGCGCGGATCGTCGCGCAGGAAGCGCATGAGATCGCGCAGCCGGCCAGAGGCGACGACCACAGTGAGATCCCAGCGGTCGCTGGGATCGGGTTCGACCTCGATGCGCTCCCTGACCAGGGCGAGCAGCGCGTCCTTGGCCAGCGGGATGCCGGGGGCCGCCGACGGGATGGTCGGCGTGTCGATGTGCGGTGCGCTCATACGCCGACCACCTTCTGTTCCTTGCCGGCTTCGCCGTCGATCTTGGCCTGCAGCTGGACCAGGGCCTCGATGAAGGCTTCCGGGCGCGGCGGGCAGCCCGCGATGTAGATGTCGACCGGGATGATCTCGTCGATGCCGGGCACCGTGCAGTAGCAGTCGTAGAAGCCGCCCGAGGTGGCGCAGGCGCCGGCCGAGATCACCCACTTGGGCTCGGGCATCTGCTCGTAGATGCGCTTGAGCACCGGGGCCTGCTTGTAGGTCACCGTGCCGGCGACGATCAGCAGGTCGGCCTGCCGCGGCGAGAAGCGCACGAGTTCGGAGCCGAAGCGGCTGAGGTCGAACACCGAGCTGACCACGCCCATGAACTCGATGGCGCAGCAGGCGGTTCCGAACGGGAAGGGCCAGAGGCTGTTGCGGCGGCCCCAGTTGATGAAGGCGTCGACCCGGGTGGTGATGAACGCGTCGCCGAGGCTGACCTCGGCGGCGACGGGTGCGGGCACGGGCTTGAAGGTCATGGGATCCTTGAAATTGCCACGGTCCGGAAGTCCGGAAGTCCGGAAGTCCGGAAGTCTACGGACATCCAACCCGCCACGGACGTTGAGCGGCTACGAAAACCCGAGATCGGAAGGACTTCCGGACTTCCGGATTTCCGGACTTCCGGACCCTGCTTCAGTCGTCCCAATCGAGGGCCCCCTTGCGGAAGAGGTAGAGGTAGCCGACCTCGAGCATCACCAGGAACGGCAGCAGCAGCCAGACCATGGTCCAGTCGCCCTTCGGGGTATCCATGAAGTGCGCGGCCCACGGATAGAGGAAGGCGACCTCGAGATCGAAGGCCAGGAAGAGCATGGCGATGAGGTAAAATTTGACGCTGAAGCGTTCGCGCGCGCCACCCAGAGTGGCGTTCAGGCCGCTCTCATAGGGCTCGATCTTGCCAGGACTGGTGTTGCCGGTGCCGTGGACCATGCGGCTGATGACGTGGTTGGCCAAGAGCATGCCAGCCGGGATGGCCAGGCCGATCAGGACCAGGACGGTCAGCGGAAAGACGATGTCGAAGACCGAGGGATCGGAGGCGGCCCCGACACCGGCGGCGACGACGGCGTCCGCAAGCAGATTGAGGGTGGGGACCATGCGCAGGCCTCGGACGGGAAGCACGGCAAACGGGCCGCCGTGGCGGCGCCCGTTATGTCCGCGACGAAGCGCGGAGTGTGGTTTCGACCCCATCCATGTCAACGCAGGCACCCGGGATGCGGTGGTTTATGCAAAATGAGCAAGTGGCTCACTGCTCCGGCAGCTAGTTGCGAACGAGTGGCATCTGGGTCAGCGCCTGTCCCCACGAACTGCCTGCGAACTGGCGAGTGCTCCACCGCGCCCGTGTGTCGATCCAGCGTCTGGCGCGAACCTCGGTTGTGGGTCATCCTCAGCGTGGAGTCCTGCGACCGCCCCACCCCTGCGATGGGTCGGGGACTCCTCCAGGAGCCGGAGTGTCCGACGACCCTCGCAGCAACCGATCTGGCCGCCAAGCGGCCGCTGGTTCAACGCGTGCCAACGCGGTGGGCACTGACACAAGCCGCGCCGCAGCGGTGACGCCACCGCCTGCGCCCAGCGGCCCGCTCAGCTCGACCGCCCAACGCAACACCTCGATCAACGTCGATCCCGCGATCATGGTCACCATCCGACCGGGGGAGGCCGGTGAGGCCCCCCTGCCGACGATCGCCTCCGGCTACGTGGCTGCCGAGGAGATCGGCCGCGGTGGCATGGCCGAGATCAACGCGGCGGTGCAACTGGCGTTCGGGCGGACGGTCGCGGTCAAACGCCTGCTCCACGAGATCACCGACCCGCACGCGATCCGCTGGTTCCAGGCCGAGGCGGTCGCCACCGCGCTGCTCCAGCATCCCAACATCGTGCCGGTGCACGATCTCACCGTGCTGCCCGACGGACGCCTCCAGCTGGTGATGAAGAAGGTCGAAGGCCTGACCTGGCGGCAACTGCTGCATCCCGACGCCGCCAGCGCCGAGCAGGCGCGCGCGCTCGGGCTCGATGGCCATCTCGAGATCCTGCTGAAAGTCTGCGACGCCGTCGCCTTCGCGCACGCGCGCGGCATCCTGCACCGCGACCTCAAGCCCGAGAACGTGATGATCGGCGCATTCGGCGAAGTGCTGGTGATGGACTGGGGCCTGGCGGTGGCGTACGGGGATCACCACCCGCATCCCGCCATCCCGCATGCGCGGACCGCAACGGTGATCGCCGGCACGCCCGCCTACATGGCGCCCGAGATGGCCAACTGCGCCTGCGACCACATCGGTCCGCGCAGCGACGTCTACCTGCTCGGCGCCATCCTCTACGAGGTCCTCACCGGCAGCGCGCCGCACCGGGCGGCGTCGGTCAAGGGCAGCATCGCCCTGGCCAAGCGCGGCAAGGTCGAACAGCCGCGCGAGCGCGCCCCCGAAC
>JACDEC010000006.1 GCA_013816645.1 Planctomycetota bacterium | reverse complement strand
GCCGGCGACCGGTCGGTGAGCACGGCCTCGGCGAGCTTCGCCCCCGGCGCGGTGAACGCGACGGTGTCGGTCGATCCGCTCGACGACGCGACCGATGAGGAGAACGAGTCGGTGACCCTGACGCTCAGCGGGCCAGGCAATGCCACGCTCGGAGCCACGACGGTGCACACCGTGACCATCACCGACGACGACGCACCGCCGACCGTCAGCCTCTCGACGCTCACCCCGACCCGTTCCGAGGGTGCCGGGACCGCGACGGTGACCGCGACGTTGTCCGCTGTATCGGGCCGCGATGTCACCGTGAACTATCTCGTGTCGGGCACGGCGACGGTCGGCAGCGATGTCACAGTTGCGCCTGCAGTGGTCAGCATCCTGGCGGGCGCCACCACCGGCAGCATCACCATCGCTATCACCGACGATGCGCTCTCCGAAGTGGACGAAACCGTCCAGATCGATCTCGGCGCCCTGGTCAACGCCACTGCGGGCACCGCGACCGTCGTCGTGACCATCACCGACAACGAGACCCTGCCCCAGGTGGCATTCGCGACGACCGGCGCACCGAGTGCGGAGTCAGCGGGAACGGTGCTGATCACCGTGACGCAGAGCGCGACTTCGGCCCAACCGACCACGGTGAGTTACTTGGTCGGCGGTACGGCCGTCGCCGCCGACTACGCCCTCACCCCGGGCGTCTTCGTCATTCCCGCCGGCGCCCTGTCCGCCGACTTCAGCTTGGCCATCAGCGACGACCTGCGCGATGAGAACGCCGAGAGCGTGGTCATCACCCTGACCGGGACCACCGCCAACGCGCAGCTCGCTGCCGTCGGCCTGGTCCACACCGTGACCATCACCGACAACGATGATCCGCCCACCGTCGATTGGTCCGCCGCCAGCCAGAATGTCAGCGAGTCGGGTGTAGCCGTGGCGGCCACCGCCCAGCTGTCGGCTGCGTCCGGGCTCGATATCACCATCCCGATCGTGGTCAGCGGCAGCGCCGCGGCCGGCGATCGCACCGTCTCGACCACCACCCTGACCATCCTCGCCGGGGCGACCTTCGGGATCGTGAACGTCACCCCGCTCGCCGATCCGCTCGACGAGGACGACGAGACCGTGGTGCTGACCATCGATCCTCCGACCAATGCCGGCCTGGGCTCGACCACGGTGCATTCCGTGACCATTCTCGACGACGACGATGCCCCGACCGTGGTCTTCTCGGCGGCCAGCGCGAACCGCGCCGAGAATGGCGCCGCTATCGCTGTCAACGTGACGCTCTCCGCAGCCTCCGGTCGGACGGTCACCGTGCCCTATGCCGTGTCCGGCACAGCCAGCGCCGCGGACTACACGATCGCCGCGCCTGGCGCCTCGCCGCTGGTGTTCGCGGTCGGCGAGACGAGCAAGGCCGTGACCGCCACGCCGATCGACGATGCGCTCGCCGAGGGCGACGAGACGGTAGTGCTGACCCTGGGAACCCCAGCCAACGCCACCGTCGGTGCGCCGGCGATCTACACCCTGACCATCCAGGATAACGAGGCCGCGCTGGCCGTGCAGTTCGCTGCCGCCAGTTCATCCGCGGCCGAGTCGGCCGGTGCGGTGATCGTCGCAGTGACGCTGAGCGCCCCGGCCGCCGTCGACGTGACGGTTGACTTCACCGTGGGTGGTACCGCAGCGGTTCCCGCTGACGTCGCGGTCAGCGGTTCGCCGCTGGTCATCCCCGCCGGAGCGACCGGCGGCTCGATCACCGTGACCATCAGCAACGACCAGATCGCCGAGGCCGCTGAGACCGTGGCCCTGACCATCGGTGTGACGTCGTCCACAGCGGTGGGTTCGCCGTCGCTCCACACCCTGACCATCACCGACGATGATGTCCCGGGCGTGACCATCAATGAGGCCGGCGGAATCGTTCTCGCCGAGGGTGGCGCCGCCGACACCTATACGGTGGTGCTCGACCGCCAGCCCAGCGCAGCGGTGGATATCACCATGTCCGGCGGCGGCCAAGTCGCGGTCCTGCCGATAACCCTGACCTTCGACGCCGGCAACTGGAACATTGCCCAGACCGTCACCGTCACCGCGGTCGATGACGCCGTGGCCGAAGGCGCCCATGGCCAGGCCATCACCCACACCGTCACCGGCGGCGGGGTCTATGCCGGCACAGCGGTGGCCAACGTCACCGCCGCGATCAGCGACAACGATGTGGTCGAGGTCGTGGTCGCGCATGCCGGAGCCATTGCGGTCAGCGAAGGCGGCGCGGGCGAGCCGATCACCGTCGCGCTGGCCAGTCAGCCGACCGCCAACATCACGCTGACCTTGTCGGGCGGAGCGCAGGTGACCACTGCGCCGGTAACCTTGACCTTCACCGCACTCGACTGGAACACCCCGCAATCCGTCACCGTGCTGGCGGTCGACGACGCGATCGACGAGGCCAGTCCGCATCTCGGCGCCCTCTCCTTCAGTGCGGTCGGCGGCAATTACACCGGGGCTCCGCTGAGCGCCTCCTCCGTCCAGATCACCGACAACGACTCCGCCGGGGTCACGGTCCTGCCCGCGTCCGGCCTCTCGACCACCGAGTCGGGTGGCCTGACCGTCTTCGTGGTCTTCCTGACCAGCCAGCCCACCGGCACGGTCGAGATCGATCTCCAGAGTTCGCTGACCACCGAGGGCACGGTTTCCCCCGCTTCGCTGTCGTTCAGTGCCGCGAACTGGTTCGTTCCGCGCCTGGTCTTCGTCACCGGCGAGAATGACGACGTCGATGACGGCGACATCGCCTACGCCATTATCACCAGCATCGACACCATCGTCACCGCCGATGCCAACTACGACGTGCAGGCGGTTGCCGACGTGTCGGTGACCAACATCGACAACGATGCGGCTGGCGTGACCGTGACGGTGGCCGGGAGCACTTCGCTCGATGAGGCCGACGTCTCGGCGACCTTCACCTACACCGCGGTGCTCAACAGCGAGCCGACCGGGCCGGTGGTGGTCGCCCCGGTGGTCGACGGCCAGACCGCGGTGACTCCCGCCAGCCTGAGCTTCAACAGCGGCGACTGGAGCACGCCCAAGACCTTCACGGTTGCCGCGGTGAACGACTCGGTGGACGAGCCCAATCCGCACACCGGCGTCATCAGCCACACGGTTTCGGGACCAGGGTACAACGGCCTGCCCGTGGCCTCGGTCTCCGCCTCGATCGCCGACGACGACGTGCGCGGTGTGGCGTTGTCGACGCTCGGCATCCTCACCGTGCAGGAAACCGGCACCACCGCGCTCTTCGATGTGCGCCTCGATAGTCAGCCCCTGACCAACGTCACCGTAGACGTATCCTCCTCTGATCTCGGCGAAGGCTCGGTCTCGCCCGCGATCCTGACCTTCACGCCCTCCAACTGGAACGTCGTCCAGGACGTCCAATTGCGCGGCATCGACGACGAGCTCGATGACGGTACGGTCGCTTGGACGGTGCTCACCGGGGCCAGCAGTAGCGACTCGAACTACGGTGGTTTAGGCGTCTCCGATGTCAGCGCCGAAACCGAGGACGACGACCTCGCCGGCATCGCAGTGTCGACGACGGCAGTGATCGTGGCCGAGACCGTGACCAGCGCGGTGTTCACCGTCGTGTTGAACAGCGAGCCGGAGGTCGATGTGCAGATCGATCTGCAGTCCACGGATACGGGCGAAGCGTCGGTCTCGCCGAATACGATCACCTTCTCTCCTTCGAACTGGAATGTCCCGCGCAACATCACCGTCACCGGAGTCGACGACGACATTGACGATGGCGACCAGTCCCCGGACATCCTGACCCTGGCAGCGATCAGCGGCGACTCCGATTATTCGGGCCGCAACGCCGCCGATGTCGACGTGACCGTCCAGGACGAGGATGTGCGCGGGGTGACCATCGCCCAGAGCGGCGGCTTCACCCAGGTGTCCGAAGCCGGCACCTCCGACAGCTATACCGTGGTGCTCGATACCGAGCCGACGGGATCGGTGCTGGTGAGCGTGACCAGCGACGCGCAGTCGACCGTGCTGCCGTTATCCCTCACCTTCACCACCGCCAACTGGAACCTGCCGCAGGCCGTCGTGGTCAACGCGGTGAACGACACGGTCGCCGAAGGCGCGCATGCCAGCGTCATCGCCCATGCCTCGAGCGGTGGCGACTATGGTGGCGCGCTCGCCATCGAGAGCGTCGATGCGATCATCGTCGACAACGACACGGCCGCCGTGGTCGCCACTCCGCTGGCCGGTTTGACCACCAGCGAAGCAGCGACCACCGCTAGCTTCAACCTGACGCTGGGATCGCAGCCCACCGCGGACGTGACCATCGACCTGACCAGCGACGACACCACGGCTGGCACCGTCTCGCCGGCGAGCGTGGTCTTCACCTCGGGGAATTGGAGCATCCCCGTCGCGGTCACGATCACCGGCGTCGACGATGTCCCTGACGCCGTCAACGCGGCGGTGGTCTACCACGTCTTGGCCGAGGTCGACGCCATCAATACCCTGGATCCGACCTACGACGTCCTCAGCGGCAGTCCGACCCAAGTGACCCTGTCGAACCTCGACGACGACACCGCCGCGATCCTGCTCTCGCTGACGCCGCCCGGCACCACCAGCGAGGGTACGCCCCCGGGCACCGCCATCTTGTCGGTGGTCTTGAGCAGCCGGCCGACCGTCAACGTCCAGGTCTCCGTGGTCAGCACCGATATGGGAGAAGTCACGGTGCCGGTGACGGTCCTGACCTTCACGCCCGGCACCTGGGACACCGCCCAGAGCCTGACGCTCACCGGTGTCGATGACCCCGCGGACGACAGCGATGTCGTGGTCGAGTTGACCGCCACCGCCAATGCTCTGGGCGAGGCCAACTACAATGGCGTGACCGAAGACATCGACGTGACCAATCTCGATGACGACACTGCCGCGGTGGTCGTCGCCCCGCTCGCCGGCTTGACCACCACCGAGATCGGCGGCACCGCGAGCTTCACCGTGGTGCTGAGCAGCCAGCCCTTGGGCGGCGCTTCGGTGACGATCCCGGTGAGCAGTTCCAACAGCGGGCAGGGCACGGTTTCGCCCGCATCCCTGACGTTCCTCAGCAGCGACTGGGACCAGGCTCAAACCGTGACCATCACCGGCGCGGATGCCAACAGCACGCACGATGGCAACGTGGGCTACACGATCATCCTCGGCGCTGCGACCAGCGGCGACGCGCAGTACAACCTCTATAATCCGTCCGACGTCTCGGTGACCAACCTGGCGGTGAACAACCAGCCTGGCCTGGGCGCGCTCGTCGATCTCACCGTGCTCGAAGACACCTCGGTCGACCAGATCGTCAATCTCACCGGCATCAGCAGCGGTCAGGCCGGCGAAAGCCAAGTGCTGACCGTGACCGCAACCTCGGGGGCCACGGCCATCGTGCCCAACCCGACGGTGAGCTACACCAGCCCGCTGCCTTCGGGTTCGATCGCCTTCCGGCCGACCGCCAATGCCTTCGGCAGCGCGACCATCACCGTCACGGTGACCGATGACGCCGGTCTCGGCCCGGCTGCAGCCACGCGCAGCCAGCTTTTCGGGGTCACCGTGACTCCGGTCAACGATGCCCCGCAGTTCACCAAGGGCCTGGATCTGGTCCTCGCCGAGGATGCTGGGGCGCAGACCATGGCCAATTGGGCGACCGCGATCGCTGCTGGGCCGGCCAACGAACTCGGCCAGACCCTAAGCTTCGCCTGCACCAGCGACAACGCCGGGCTCTTCTCGGTCGCGCCGGCCATCGACGTCGGCGGGACCTTGACCTTCACTCCGGCAGCGAACACCGCCGGCACCGCCACGGTGACTGTGACGCTTAGCGACAATGGCGGAGTCGCCAACGGCGGCGTCGACGCCACCGCGGCGACCTTCACCATCACGGTGGACAGCGTGAACGATGACCCCGCGTTCACGCCGATCGCGGACCTGGTCGTGACCGAGGATCCGGGACTGCAGCAGGTCACCATCACCGGCGTCACCCCAGGCCCGAACGAGGCAGCCCAGGTCCTGTCCTTCTCGGCGACGAGTAGCGACCTTTCCCTGATCCCGTCGGTGACCGTGGACTACGTCGCCGGTTCGACCACCGCGGTGGTCGAATTCGAGCCGTCGCTCGACCAATCCGGCGTCTGCACGATCACCGTCACCGCGACGGACAACGGCACGCTGCCCGAAGGCGGCACACGCAGCTATGTCGACACCTTCCAGGTGACGGTCAACCCGGTGAACGACGCTCCGGTCGTGGTGGTGAATACGGGGATCACCGTGGTGCTGCGTGGTGATCTGGCGATCGACGAGGTCGGTCCGGTGGTCACCCGCTTGCAAGCGACCGACGTCGATTCGCTCCCGGCCAGCCTGGTCTACAACCTGACCTTGCCGCCCGGTCAAGGATCGCTCTACATCGATACCGGCGCCACCGCGGGCCTGCTCGACGCTGGCGACACGGTTCTGGTCATCGGCGACCCCTTCGCCCAGACCGATCTGCTCGCCGGCCTGGTGCGCTACGCCCACGGCGGCTCGGGTTCGAGTGACGGCTTCGCCTTCACGGTCAGCGACGGCGCGGCGACCAGCGGCCTCAACGTCTTCCAGATCACCATCGACCGCTCGCCGCCCGACGTCGTGCTCGATCCGCTGGCCGTCGGCGACCTGACCTACACCGAAGGTACCCCGGCCATCCGCATCGCGCCGAGCGGAACGGTCGACGACAGCGACTCGCCGGTGTTCGATGGCGGCACCTTCACGGTGAGCTTCGCTTCCGTGGCGATCGCCAGCGACCAGTTCAATATCGATGTCACCGGCCTGGTCACGCTCGGCGGCAGCGTGGTCGAGCACTCGGGACTTCCGATCGGCACCTTGTCCAGCCTGCCGCCGAGCTCGAGCATCGTGGTCAATCTCAGCGGCATCAACGCGACCCCGGCCCGGGTCGAGGATCTGCTCAAGTCCATCACCTACCGCTGCACCTCGGACATCCCGGGCACCACTCCGCGGGTCGTCCAGGTGGTGATCTCGGATGGCGATGGCGACACCAGCGCGGCGGTGACGCGGACCATCCAGGTGGTGCCGGTCAACGATCAGCCCGCGGTCATCGACCTGACCGTGGTCACGCCGGAGAACGTCACCGCCACCGCGCTGATACCCGCCAGCGATGCCGATCTCGACACCCTGACCTGGTCGGTGCCGGGCATCTCCCAGCTGAATGGTCCGACCAGGGGCAACGCTTCGATCAGCGCGACCGGCGTCCTGACCTACATCCCGCTCCCCGGGCAATCGGGCTCCGACACCTTCCTGGTGACCGCCGATGACGGCAGCGGCGCGCTCAACAGCAGCGATACCGCGACAATCACCGTGGTGATCACCGGCAATTCCGACCCACGGCCTTGGATCACCTCCGATCCACCGATGGAGATCCAGGATGGCGATGTCGTCATCTACAATATCACCGTGGACAGTTCAGAGATCGTCGGCGCCGTGCCAACCCTGGCGTTCACCCTGATCGGCACCCTGCCCGCTGGCACCAGCTATGGGTTCTCTGCCTCGACCGCCACCGGCACCACCTTGACCATGGACTTGCCTGATGGTGCCGATCCCGGCTTCGTGAGCTTCGTGGTGCAGGTCACCGAGACGTCGGTCGTACCCAACCGCGCGGCGGTCCAACCGATCATGATCCTCGTGCACCCCAGTCCGGCAGGGAGCCTGTGATGCGTTCCATCCGACAGATCTCTGTCGCGCTCGCTGCGATCATGTGGGGCCTGTGCGCGGTCGGCTGCGGCAGCGCCGGTGGCGGCCTGAGTGGCGGCGTCGGCGTCGCCAGCGCCCCGTTCCTGGTCCTCAACCTGCAGACCGGCGTGGCGACGACCGCCAATGACCTGCCCGACCTCTCGCTGGCCGCCTACCGCACCAACCTGATGGTGTTCCGCGCCGTCGAGGCTGGTGTCGCCACCACTGGATCCACCGCGCTGAACTTCGGAGCCCAGGGTGACGAGGCCCAGGCCACCGCCACCACCCAGCGGTACTACCTCGCCATTTTCGAGGTCACCCAGGACCAATGGGAAGTCCTCGCGGGAACCACGCCGTGGCTCGGACTTCCCGCAGCTGCTGGCTTCGCGCCCTCGGCCATCCAAGGTGACAAGCCCGCATTCGGAGTCTCGCTGACCGATGCCAACGCCATGCTGACCGCCAGCGCCACGCGCTTCTCGGTCACGCTCGCTTTGCCCAGCGAGTTCCAATGGGAGCGTGCCTGCCGTGCCGGGTCGACCGGCGACTTCTGTTGGGGAACCAGTCGCAGTGCCGTGACCGCGGGAGCCTTCGCCACGGTGTGGGAGACGGCCTCGGGTTCGCTCGGCCCCACCGCGGTCGGTAGTCGCACCGCCAGCGCCTTCGGACATTTCGACATGCACGGCAATGTCTGGGAGTTGACCGCCGGTGGCGCCCTGCGCGGTGGTTCATGGAACGACAGCCTGCCCATGGCGCGTTGCGCCAATCGTCTGCTGCCAGCACTCGATGCCGATACCGCACATCCGCTGGTGGGTGTGCGGCTGGTGGCCCTGCCGTGAGCGGGATCTCGTGAACGATTCCATGCCCAGCGTCCGCCCATCGCGGCTCCCCGGCCTGCTCATCGCCGCCTGCGCCACCAGCCAGCTCGGTGCCGCCGAACTGGTGGTTCGCGACATCGGACTTGGTCTGCAGATGCAGCCGTCCGACTTCAGCTACACGGTCGAGAGCCCGAGCGTCACCACCTCGGGAAGCGATGGGTTCGACAGTGGCTACGGCATCGTCGTGCGCGGGCTGTATTCCTTCACCGGTGCAGGCGACCGGCATGGCTTCCTCGCCGGCCTCGGTCTGGGTTACGCCCAGTACGCATACGACCAGTCCGGAGAGCTGGTGACCTACGGGATCGACGGAGGTGGCGGCTACGGCTTCGCGGTCACCGACCAGTTGCATCTCTCCGCGATGGCGCGCCTCGGCTTGGGCGTCGCCCACCTCGAGCTTCCCGATAGCGGCGCATTTCCGGCCTTCTCAGCCGATGGTGCGTCGCTGTCCTACGGCGTCGAATTCGGCATCGGCTACCAGATCACCGAGCGCTTGGTGATCGGTGCCGACCTCGGGTACCGCCAGGACAACTATGTCCTGGCGGGAACCCATGACATCGACGTGACCCTCGATAACACCGGATTCGTCGGCACCCTCTCGGTGTGCTGGCGACTCGCCGTCACTCCGTGGCGACTCGAATGACCGCTCGCGCCTCTTCACAAGGACCGCGAGGACCGCGAGGACCGCAAGGACCGCAAGGACCGCAAGGACCGCAAGGACCGCAAGGACCGCAAGGACCGCAGGGACCGTACGGAAGCAAGGATCGCTGACATGACCCGAGCCGACGAACCGACGCCTCCGGCGAACCTCGCGCAACCCGACGGTGATTCCTCGGGTTCCGGATCGCGCAAACCCTCCGATCCGACCGTCCCGCTGCGACTGCAGCCGGACCATGAAGGGCGTTTCAACCTCAAGCGCACCCAGATCCCGATGTCGAAGCCGGTGGCGCTGCCCACCCACGACGTGGAACCGATCGACGTCGAACCCGTGGCCCCAGCCGGGCAAGGTCCGTGGCTTGGCACCGAGGCGACGATCATCGGCGCAGCGCCGCCCGCTGCGGCCAAGCCGGCCGAAGCAGCGGGCGAAGCCTGGCTCGGACGCGACGCCACCATGGTCCCGACCGACAAGGCCGCGACCCCAGCGCAGCCGTGGCTCGGCCGCGACGCGACCATGGTCGGGGTGTCTGCGCCGATCCCCGCCGGCGCGCGCCCGGCCGAGGAATGGCTGGGACGCGAATCGACCCAGGCGGGATTCGCCGTCGACTCCGCCAACGCCAAGCCGGGCGGCAAGACTCCGGTGCCGGCGTCGCTCCGGAAGACCACCGCGACGATGGACGACGGCTGGCACCTCAAGGGTCGCCAGGGGCCGATGACCGGCCAGACGATGGGCGACTACGAGATCGGCGGCATCCTTGGCGAAGGCGGCATGGGCACGGTCTACCGCGCCCGGCAGATCAGCCTCAAGCGCCGGGTCGCGCTCAAGGTCCTGCCGCCGAATCTCGCCCACGACCAGCGCCTGCGCGAGCGCTTCGAAGCGGAGGCGCGCACCGCCTCGCTGATCAACTCGCCGCACGTGGTCCAGGTCTTCGCCGCCGGCACGGTCAACGACATCGTCTTCTTCGTCATGGAATTCGTCGAGGGCACCGACCTCTCCGACGTCATCCACGCCAAGCAGGACGCCAAGCAGCCGTTCGCGCTCGAGGAGGCCGCCGGTTACGTCATCCAGGCCGCGCGCGGCCTCGCCGAGGCCGGCAAGCACGGCATCGTCCATCGCGACATCAAACCGCCCAACCTGATGATCACCGCCAAGGGCGTGCTCAAGATCGCCGACTTCGGCATCTCCAAGGTCGCCGGCGAGCATTCGTTGACCATGACCGGCACCGCGGTCGGTACCCCGGCCTACGTCAGCCCGGAACAGGGTCGCGGCGACCACGTCGATCAGCGCAGCGACATCTACTCCCTGGGCATCGTCTTCTACGAGCTGATCACCGGCCAGAAGCCGTTCGACGGCGCCACGCCCAACGCGCTGATCTACCAGCACAACTACACCGAACCCAAGCTGCCCAAGGACCTCCGCGCCGACATCAGCGACGAGTACCAGGCGATCGTCCTCAAGGCGATGCAGAAGGATCCGGCCAAGCGCTATCAGGAGGCCAACGAACTGGTCGCCGATCTCGAGCGCGTGCGCGCGGGATCGGCGCCGATGACCGCGTTGATGAGCGCCTTCGGCACCGGCGCCGACGAGGCGATGAAGCGCCTCGGTATCAAGCAGCGCAAGATCTGGCCGCTGGTCGCCGCGACGGTGGCGGTGGTGCTGCTGATCGGCGGCTTCGTGCTCTACAAGGTCAACCAGTCGGAGACCACCAAGGCGCGCAACGAGGAGATCGTCAACCGCCGCAATATCCTCGTGCCGCTCGATTCGCAGGTCGCCGTGCCGCAGGGCGCCGACGACCACCTCAAGCGTCTCGCCGAGCTGGCCGGCGACGACGACACCGACGTCAAGCGCTGGCGGGCCAAGCTCGACCAGGTCCTGCTGCTCCAGGGCAAGCTCGGCCAGGCGCTCGACGCCCCCGGGTTGCCCAACGCCATGGTCCGCAAGGTGACCCGCAAGCAGCTCAACGACTACAAGGGCCACGTCGGCGCCAAGGGCCAGGACGTGCAGCGTTGGGAGGCCAAGCTGGCCGCTGCCATCGCGCGCGAAGACGACCTGCGCAGCGAACTCGCCGAGCTCGATCGCGACGGCCGGGTGGTGACCGCCGATCTCGCCGCGCGCCTGGCGCCGCAGCTGGGCGAACTGCTCGGCCTGGTCGGCGAGGAGGACAAGGACGCCAAGCATTGGCAGGCGCGCCTCGCCAAGGTCGATGAGCGAACCGCGGAACTGCGCGTGCGGTTGGCGGCGATGGAGACGGCGAACGCGGTGCGCGAAGCCGAGATCGCCCTGCTCAGTGGCGACCTGCGCCAACTCGTCGAGATCATCGGCGCGGCCGATCCCAAGGTGGTCGCCTGGACCGCGCGGCTGAAAGGCGCCGAGGAGAACCTCAAGGGCCTGCGCTCCAACCTCAAGCGGCTGGACGATGGCCAGTGGGTGGCCGGACCGCTGCAGGCGGAACTGAAAAGCGATCTCGACGAGTTCGCCGGCCTGGTCGAACCGACCGATGCCGATCTCAAGCGCTGGAAAGCCCGCGTCGCGACCTCCGCGGCGTGGATCGCCGACCTGCGCGGCAAGCTCTCCGCCTATCCTGCCGACGAGACCCTGACCGTGGCGCAGCAGCGGGACTTCGAGCGGCTGTTCACGGAATTCCTGCCGCTGGTCGGCGGCGACGATCCAGGCGCGCAGGCGTTCCGTGCGCGCCTCGACCACGACAAGGGCATCGTCGTCGCGCATCACGCCGTGCTCGTCCGGCTGGACAAGGATCTCGAAGCCGAGAAGCGCGATCCGCTCACCGAGGTCGACATCGCCGCCGCCGAAACCGCGTTGGCGCAGTTGCACAAGCTCGGCGCGATCGCCGATAATCGCCGCCTGCTCCACGAGCGCAGGATCAACGAGGACAAGGCCTACATCCAGTCGCTGCGCGAGGACCTCAAGCGTCGCGAAGAGGCCAACGATTTCGCGATCAGCGTCGAACTCGACGCGCGCATCGCCACCCTCGCTCGTCTGGTCGGCGAGCAGGACGCCCAGGTCAAGGATTGGCGCAAGCGCACCACCGAGTTCACCCGCGTACGCGAGGCGCTCAAGGTGCTCGACCAGCGCGAGAACATCCCGGAGAAGTCCGAGCAACTGCTCGAGGACTACGTGCGCATCATCGGCGTCGCCAACGACGAGGTCCGCGCCTGGCGCAGCAAGGTCGCGCGGGTGCGCGAGTTGCGCGCCGAACTCGAGAGCCTGGACAAGGTCGCGCCGCTGCCCGAAGGCGCCCTGGAGAACGTCGCCGAGCTCACCGCGCTGATCGGCGAGCGCGAACTGCAATGCCGCAAGTGGCGCAAGAAGGTCGAGGTGGTGATCGAACTGGTCGCCATCCTCGAGCGGGATCTCGAGCGCGCCTACCTGCTGCCAGAGGGGGTGTCGAAGCACGCGCGCAAGCTCGCCGAGCTCGTCGGTCGCGAGGACGACCGCATCGCGAGCCTGTTGGTGCGCGTAGCGATGCTCGAGGGACCGGGGCGGCCGGCATGGGCGTCGGACCAGGGGCGCGACCAGTACGGCCTGTGGACCGAGCTCACGGTCAAAGGCGTCAAGCAGCGCTTCCGCTACGTGCCCGCCGGGACATTCGACATCGGCAGCCCGCAGAACGAGCCGGGTCGCGACAAGGACGAAGGACGGGTGCGCATGACGCGTTCGCGTTCGTACTGGATCGCGGACACCGAGGTCACGCAGCGCTACTGGGAAGCTATCGGCGGCCGCAACGACAGCCGCTTCCGCGGTCCCGAGCGCCCGGTCGAACGCGTATCGTGGCAGGAGAGCGCGGATGCGATCGCGCGACTCAACCGCTCGGTGCCCGGGCTCGGCGCGCGCCTGCCCAGCGAGGTCGAATGGGAGTACGCCTGCCGCGTCGGCGTGGAGGGGGCCTACATCGGCAGCGATGGACGCGTCGACCCGAGCAAGGTCGACACCGTCGCCTGGTACGCGCGCAACGCCGCTGGCGGGACCAAGGACGTGGCCCGGCGCTTCCCCAACCCGCTCGGCTTGTTCGACATGCACGGCAACGTCTGGGAATGGTGCGAGGACCGCTATGGCCAGTATTCGCCGACCCCGGCGATCGACTGGATCGGTCGCGAGCAGGAGACCCGCGTGGCCCGCGGCGGTTCCTGGGGCGATGACGCCTATGCGTGCCGCGCCGCCAACCGCGTCGCCTTGCGCCCCGAGCTGCGCACGCTCTATGTCGGCGTGCGTCTCGCCGCCGACGTCGTCTGGCCCGACGGATTCGATCCCGCGGCCCAGCTGATGCCGAGCAACGAGCCGGTTGCGGAAGAAACTCCCGCCGCCCCTTGACAGCTTGGTCGTCGAGTCGAGTCACCGGCGACAGTCACTGCCACACCGCGGGCCAGCCGCGGCAGGATCGGCTGCGGAGGCCGGCGCCCCGCCCTAGCATCGGCGGCAAGCCGCCGCCCGACCGGGATAATCGATCCTGACGGCATACGGGCGGTCCATGGAGAGGACGCCATGCATTCACACCAGCGCGCCAGTCGCGACAACGGACTGCCCGAGGAGATCGCCCACGCGCTCGAGCACGATCCCGCCTTCCGGGTCCACACCATGGACGCGACGGGTTGGATCGATCCGTACACGGCTCAGGTCGTGCCCACGCCGTTCGGCATGCAGGAGGTCGCCAAGACCCACCTGATCCGCACCAGGCCGTGGTTGAAGCTGCAGGCCAAGCCGCTCAAGGAGCTGCTCTACGTGCGCTGGCTGAACTACCTGCGCGACAACATAGAATTCGTGCCGGCGTTGCGCGTGTTCCGCAATGGCCTGTGGCTCAACCCCTACAACGGCCAATGGGTGTCGGGCATCCAGCTCGACAACCACCAGGTCACCAAGCGCGTCGCCGACGACCTGGCGAAGATCCTCGCCGCCTGTCCCGAGGCCCAGACCGGACGCATGCTCGAGAAGTGGCAGATCGAAACGCTCACCGCCCAGGGGCCGGCGCGCTCGGCCGCGCCCGAGGTCCAGGAGATGGTGCGCGCGTCGGGACGCGTGGCCCGCGCCAAGACCGACTTCCATTCGATCCGGCAAGGCTTCCTCAAGATGCTGCATCGCCCGCCGCGGATGCAGGGGCATCAGCTGGTCGTCCATTTCGAACCGCACGCCCAGATCTCGCGCGACTTCTACGACTTCATCGATCTCGGCGGCGGCAAGCTGCTGCTGGTCGTCGGCGACTTCACCGGCATCGGCCCGGGCGCGGCGTTGATGGCGGGCACTGCCCTGCAGGTGCTGCGCAAGATCGCGCCCGGCCACAAGGACCTGGTCGAACTGCTGTCCAATCTCAACGACGAGTTGCGCATCGATCTGCTGCACGGCTGTTCGATCGCCATCTTCGCCATCCTGCTCGATACCGCGACCAATCGGCTGTCGTGCCTGAGCGCTGGCCACCAGCCCGCCTTGCTGGTCCGCCCGCGGCGCGATAACACCTTGACCCGCATTCGTACCCCCGGAGCCAGCCTCGGGGCGCTCACCGGGCCGGATTTCCGCAAGACCCTGGTGCCGCTCAATCTCCAGCTCGAACCTGGCGACATCCTGCTCATTCACAGCAACGGCCTAGCGCACGCCGCGAACGCCCACGACCCCGATGCCGGGCGCTGGTCGGTGATGGGTCAGTGCGTGGCCAATATCAAACGTCCGTGCGCCGAACTGGTCGCGCGGGTCGTCGAGGAGACGAAGCGCAGCAGCGACAAGCTCCCCGACGACATCACGGTCCTCGCCTTGCGCATCAAGGACGAGTCTTGGCTCCTGGAGAGTAAGGAATAATTACCACGATCCGGAAGTTCGGAGGTCCGGCCAGTGAGCACCAGCAGAGGACGCAGAAACGCTTACTTACTGCCAGCGCTTCAGCATGCGTGCTTCCGCAGGATCAGCTTCTGTGTCTAAAGACCTCCGGACCTCCGGACTTCCGGACTTCCGGACTTCCGCACCAGGGGCGTTCACTTCAAGCTATGCTTGATGGCGCTCAGTTGCGCGTGGGTACGCTCCTGTTCGGGCAAGATGGTCGCCTCGAACCACGACCTGGTCTCGTAATCGAGATGGTCGAGGTCGCGACGGTAGTCGTTGCGGCCGTGGTCCTCGCCCTCCTCGAGCGCTGCCACCGCGGCGCGTTCGCCGAGCAGCGTGGCGCCGCCTTCGACCGCCTTGGCGAAGGTTCCCCAGATGCCGGCGCTATCCGCCGGGGTGCCGCCGAGCTGATGGATGCGGCTGCGCAAGGACTCGACGCGCATCTGGTGCGACTGCAGGCAGTCCTTGAGCTGGTAGCGCAGGGGGTTGTCGACCAGCTTGTCGATCGCCTGGCGGTAGGTGTCGACGGCCGACAGCTCCCCGCGCAGGAACGAATTGAGGGTGTCGATGGACGTGTCGACGGTCACGGTCTTGTCGTAGGTCATGGGTGCTCCTTGGTATCCACTTCTCGCGTCACCAGGCGATTGTACCGCACGCGAGGGTCGCCTGGCATTGGTAGGCGGCGCTCTGCGCCGGCCGTTGAAGCCGGGCTTATCCCCCGACGTCGCAACCTTTGCGTTCATCGCCGTCTCATCGACACTGCCTACGCTGCCGGGGCTGGGGGTCGACATGGACTGTGCCCCCCGTCACGGGATGCGATCGTTGTTCGGTATCGAGGCCGTCTTGAACGGGGAGTCCGCATGCGCGTCCTGCTGATCGAAGACTACCAGCCCCTGCGCCGTTCGACCGCGCTGGGGCTGCGCGAAGCCGGTTTCGCCGTCGACGACACCGGCGAGGGCGAGGAGGGTTGCTGGTACGCGACCAGCAACCCCTACGACGTGATCATCCTCGATCTGATGCTGCCGGGCATGGATGGCTTGACCATCCTCAAGAAGCTGCGCGACGGCGGATCGCAGGCCCATGTGCTGATCCTCACCGCGCGGGACGGCGTCGAGGACCGGATCAAGGGCCTGAATCTCGGCGCTGACGATTACATGACCAAGCCGTTCGCGTTCGACGAACTGCTGGCGCGGGTGCGGGCGCTCACCCGCCGCGCCTACCAGGCGAAGAATCCGATCGTCAAGGTCGCCGACCTCGAGGTCGACACCGCTTCGCGCGAGGTCCGCCGCGACGGCGAGCGCGTCGAGCTGACGCCGCGCGAATACGCGCTGCTCGAGTTCCTCGCGGTGCGCGCCGGGCAGCTGGTCTCGCGCGCCGAGATGTGGGAGCACTGCTACGACTTCCAGGCCGAGGCCGCCTCGAACGTCATCGACGTCTATATCGGCTACCTGCGCAAGAAGATCGAGAAGCCGGGGTTGCCGCGCTTGATCCACACTCGGCGTGGCCAGGGCTACACCCTGGAGCCGGGCGATCCGGTGGATGCGAAGACGCCGGCCTCGCGGTCGGGGCGACAGACGGGGGCGTAGGGTGGTGGGTGCGCCGGTTCCGATCAGGGCACGAGAACCGCGTCCGTGCTGGTGATGCGCAGCCTGCGCGCGCGGCTGCTCGCCGGCACGGTCGCCGCGACCATCGTATTCCTGGCCTCGACCGGGCTGGTGCTCTACGGCCTGGTACGCAGCGCGCTGTACAATGAGTTCGACGCGGTGCTCGGATCCAAGGCGCGCATCCTGGCGCTGATGGTGGTCGAGGGCGACGGATGGCACAAGATCGTCGCCGAACGTTCGCAGTTCCCGGAGTACGAGCCGCAACCGGATGCCGAGTTCTACCAGATCTGGCGCTCGAACGGATCGACCATGGTGCGTTCGCCGTCGCTCGAGGACGGCAACCTGCCGCTGCTCGCGGGAACCGTGAAGGAGCCGCTGTGCCGCGCGTTGCCGCTGCCCGACGCCCGGGCGGGGCGCATCGCCGGCATCCGCTTCGTGCCGCGGCGCGAGGACGGCGAGCAGCTCCCGCACGACCGCAAGCGCGAGATGGTGCTGGTCGTCGCACGTTCGACCGAACTGCTCGACCAGCGCCTGACGCGCTTCCGTTGGCTGCTCTTCGGCGTCTGCGCCGGCGCGATCATCGTCGCCAGCGCCGCGCTGGTGCTGGTCGTTGGTTCTTTGCTGCGGCCGGTCAACCACCTCGCCGAGCGGATCGCCTCGCTGCGTCCCGAAGATCTCTCCGCGCGCTTCTCCGCCGCTTGGCTGCCCACCGAACTGCGGCCGGTGGCCCGCCGATTGGACGATCTGCTGCGTCGGCTCGACGCCGCCTTTGCGCGCGAGAAAGCCTTCACCGCAGACGTCGCCCACGAGCTGCGCACTCCGATCGCCGGCTTGCTCACCACCATGGAGGTCATGCTCAGCAAGCCGCGCGAGCCGGCGGTCTACCAGGAGACCTTGCGCGACTGCCTCGACATCGGTCGGCGCATGCAGGCCCTGGTCGACAATCTGCTCTCGCTCGCCCAGCTCGAAGGCGACCGGGTCGAGGTCAAGCGCGAGCCGGTGCAGATCGACTACCTGCTGCGCGAGACCTGGAAGCTCTACCAGGACCGGGCGGCGACGCGCGGGGCCAAGGTCGAATGGCTGCTCGGCGGCGCGGTGTTCGTCGAGACCGACTGCGAGAAGCTGCGCATCGTGATCGCCAACCTCTTCGACAACGCGGTGTCCTACGTCGACCAGGGCGGGACGGTCAGCATCAACGCCAGCGCCCAGGGCGATCAGTGCGTGGTCACCGTCGCCAACACCGGCTGCCCGCTCGCCCAGGAGCAGGTCGAGCGGGTGTTCGACCGCTTCTGGCGCGGCGACACCGCCCGCACCAATGTCGGCCTGCACGCCGGTCTCGGCCTGTCCTTGTGCCGGAAGCTGA
>JACDEC010000284.1 GCA_013816645.1 Planctomycetota bacterium | reverse complement strand
GCCCAATGATCACCGACCTCCGAACCACAGGACTTCCGGACTTCCGGACTTCCGGACTTCCGGACTTCTCCCCATGACCATGACCCCCAGCCCCGCAGGACTCCCGGACTCCCGGACTTCCGGACTTCCGGACCCGTCGACGTCCCCGCGCGATCAGATGAACATCGTGATCGTCGGCCACGTCGATCACGGCAAGAGCACGCTGGTCGGCCGCCTGCTCGCCGACACCGGTTCGCTGCCCCAGGGCAAGCTCGACCGGGTCAAGCGCGAGTGCCAGCGCACCGGCAAGCCGTTCGAGTACGCGTTCCTGCTCGATGCCCTCGCCGACGAGCAGGACCAGGGCATCACCATCGACACCGCGCGCTGCTTCTTCAAGACCGCGAGCCGCGACTACATCATCATCGACGCGCCCGGGCACATCGAGTTCCTCAAGAACATGATCTCAGGAGCCGCGCGCGCCGAGGCCGCGGTGCTGATGATCGACGCCAAGGAGGGCGTGCGCGAGAACAGCCGCCGCCACGGCTACATCCTCGGCATGCTCGGCATCAAGCAGGTCGTGGTCTGCGTCAACAAGATGGACCTGGTCGGCTACTCCCAGGCGGTCTTCGACGGCATCGAGAAGGAGTACCGCGCGTTCCTCACCGGCATCGGCGCGGTCGATCCCAAGTGCTTCATCCCGATCGCCGCGCTGACCGGCGAGAACCTGACCCAGCGCTCGGCGACGATGGCCTGGTTCAAGGGCCCGACGATGCTCGAGATGCTCGACGCGTTCGCCAAGGCCCCGGCCAAGACCGCCCAGCCCCTGCGCATGCCGGTCCAGGCGGTCTACAAGTTCACCAGCCACGGCGACGATCGCCGGATCATCGCCGGCCGCGTCGAGACCGGCCAGGTGCGAGTCGGCGACGAGGTGGTGTTCTCGCCCTCGAACAAGACCGCGCGCATCAAGTCGATCGAAGCGTTCAACGCCGCGCCGCGCGAGGTCATCGACGCGGGCTGGTCGACCGGCTTCACGCTCAGCGAGGAGATCTACGTCACCCGCGGCGAGGTGATGAGCCACAAGGCGCAGGTCCCCCTGGTCGGCACCCGCTTCCGCGCCAACCTGATCTGGCTGGGCCGCAAGGCCATGGCATCGGGCCGCGACTACAAGCTCAAGCTGCACACCGCCGCGCACCCCGTGCGCATCCACCGCATCAACAAGGTGCTCGACGCCTCGAAGCTCGACGGCGTACTCGAGAAGCAGGACATCGGCCGCCACGACGTCGCCGACGTCGTGTTCGAATGCCGCCAGCCCATCGCCTTCGACCTGTCCAGCGACAACGAATCGAGCGGTCGCTTCGTGATCGTCGACGGCTACGACGTCGCCGGCGGCGGGATCATCACCGGCGCGGTCGCCGACGAGCAGGACAACCTGCGCAGCGAGGCCCGCCTGCGCGACTTCTCGTGGATCCACGGCGGCGTGACCCCCGGCGAACGCGCCAAGCGCTTCGGCCACCAGCCCGCGCTGGTGATGTTCGTCGGCAAGGCCGGCGTCGGCAAGCGGCGCTACGCGCGCGCGGTCGAACGCGCGCTGTTCGCCAGCGGGCAGCTGTCCTACCTGATCGACGGCACCAACGTGCTGCTCGGCGTCGACCACGACCTGACCGTCGATGCCACCCAGGCCGAGCTGGTACGCCGATTCGGTGAAGTGGCCTACCTGTTCCTGACCGCGGGCAACATCCTGGTGTCCACCACCAACGCCATCGGCCTGGCCGACCACAGCGCGGTCCAGGCGCTGATCGGCCAGATGACATCTGTTGCGATCGAGGTCGACCCCAGTGGTCGTTCGACGATGCCCTGCGACCTGCGCATCACCGGCAACGAGACCGAGGACGAAGTCATCCGCCGGGTGGTCGAGCTGCTGACCAACCGCGGCGTCTTCACGGTGCCGCCGGCCGAGGCCTGATCCGGACCGTACGTCGAGGGAAGCTCTTTCCTGGCGGTTACCAGCTGCTACGACGCGGAGCTTCGTGGGACCTAGTCCCATACTGGAGCTTTCGATGACCGACGCCGCAGCCCCCATCTCAGCAACCAGCTTGGCGCCCCGGGCGCCGAACGAAAAGCGCCTGCTGCTCGCCGGATTCATGGCGATCCTAGCCGCCGGAGTCGGCTTCGGCATCCGCGGCGGTATCCTCGGCAACTGGACCAGCGAGTTCGGCTTCACGGGCGCCGAACTCGGCGCCATCGGCGGCGCCGGCTTCACCGGCTTCTGTTTCGGGATCATCCTCACCGGCATCATCGTCGACAAGGTCGGCTACGGCACGATGACGGCAGCAGCCTTTATCCTGCACGTCGCCTCGGCAGTGATCACCCTCGGCGCCACCAAGGGCCAGGATCCACATCTCGCCTACAATCTGCTCTATTGGGGAACATTCGTGTTCGCGTTGGCCAATGGGGTATTGGAGGGCGTGGCCAACCCACTGGTCGCAACGCTCTTCCCGCAGAACCGCACGCACTACCTCAACATCCTGCACGCGAGTTGGCCCGCCGGCATGGTCATCGGTGGCCTGATCGGCTGGACACTGGGCGACGCTTGGAGCTGGAAGGCACAATTGGCGTTGTTCCTGGTGCCGACGGTGCTCTACGGCGTGCTCTTCCTCGGCCAACGGTTCCCGCGCAGCGAAGCCGCGGTGAAAGGCCTGGGCATCGGCGAGATGTTCAAGGACGTCGGTCTGCTCGGTGCCGCCGTGGCCAGCTACCTGCTCGCGCTCTTCTCCCTGGGCATCTGCCGGGACAGCTTCGGCCTGGAAGACGGTGCCGCGCAGACGATCTCCTACGGCATCGGCGCGCTGCTCGTGCTGCTCGTCGGTTTCGCCACCCGCTTCTCTCTCGGCGCATTCCTGCTCTTCGTCCTGTTCATCGCCCATGCGCTCGTCGGCGCGGTCGAGCTCGGCACCGATACATGGATCCAGAACATCACCGGAAACATTCTGACCTCAAAGGAGGGCAAGCTGCTCTTCGTGATCACCTCGCTGCTGATGTTCGGGCTGCGCTTCTGCGCGCACTTCATCGAGAAGACCCTGCGGCTCTCTCCGGTCGGCCTGCTGCTGGTGTGCTCGGTCATCGCGGCCATCGGGCTCAATCTCGTCAGCAACGCAGACACCTTCACCATGGCGCTTATCGCCGTGTCGGTCTACGCGCTGGGCAAAGCGTTCTTCTGGCCGACCATGCTGGCGATCGTCGGCGACCGCTTCCCGCGCACCGGAGCCATCGCCATGTCGATCATGGGTGGAATCGGCATGATGTCTGCGGGATTGATCGGCTCGGTCGGCTTGGGCTACGCCAAGGACCGATTCGCAGGCGAAGCGCTGGCCACCGTGGACTTCGTCGCCTACGGCACGTACCAGGCCGACAAAATGAGCTCTTTCCTGTTCTTCGAACCGGTGAGAGGGATCGATGGCGCCACCTTGAAAGCACTGCAGGAACGACCTGCGACCGAACGGACGGACGTCGAACAGACCGTGGTCGAGGCAAGCATCGCCGGTGATCGCAAGACGCTCACGGTGGACTCGTACATCCCCGCTGCGATGGCGGTGATTTTCCTGGTGATGTTGCTCTATTTCCGCGCGGTCGGCGGCTACAAGCCGGTGCAGCTGCTGCAGGATCCGATCAACAACAACATCACCACCAAGATGTGAAAAAGCCGATGGGCGCCGGTCCAGAACCGGCGCCCTCCGTCGTGCTCCTCCGAGTCTCCGCGCCGCTCAGCCGGAACCGCTGCCCGAGCAGACCACGCTAACGCTCTCGAACGTCGCGGTGGACAGCAAGCCGTCATGGTGCGCCGACTCTTCGGCGGCTACCTTGGACAGCAGTCCGACGATCACCGCGATCGACGCGACGTGGCCCAATCGGCCGAGCATCGCTCGCAGCAGTTCGACGGCCTCGCTCACCTGCGAAGCCCGTGTTCCCTCCTTGCATGGCTCCGCAGAACCCGGGACTGTCGGGACCTATTCCATTTGCGAGAAGACGAGTTTGCGCCGAGGGTCCGACTCTCGTCGCCAGGTCTCAGAGTCGCCAGACCGTGAAGCCCGCGGCGGCCAGCTGATCGCGGTCGTAGACCGCCTTTACGTCGAGGAACGGCGCACCAGGTGTGCATGCGCGCCCCAGATGCGCCGGCGTCAGGTCGCGGAAAGCCCGATGCGCGACGGCGGCGATGATCGCGTCGCACGGCGGCAACGGATCGAGCGCGACGAGTTCGATGCCATGCTCGCGGCGGACGTCGTCCGCGGACAGCACGGGATCCACGACCAGCGGTACGGCGCCGAAGCGACGGAGCTCGGCGACGAGGTCGGCGACCCGGGTGTTGCGCGCGTCGGGGACGTCCTCCTTGAAGGCCAGCCCCAGCACCAGCACCCGTGCGCCCGCGACCGGCCGCCCCGCCGCGGCGAGCAGGCGCACGCATTCCTGGGCGACCCAGGCGCCCATGCCGTCGTTGATGCGGCGGCCGGCGAGGATCACCTGCGGCTGGTAGCCCGCCTGCTCGGCGCGATGGGTCAGGTAGTAGGGATCGACACCGATGCAGTGGCCGCCGACCAGGCCGGGGCGGAAGGGCAGGAAGTTCCATTTGGTCGCGGCAGTGGCGAGCACATCGGCGGTGTCGATGCCCAGGCGATGGAAGATCAGGGCGAATTCGTTGACCAGCGCGATGTTGAGGTCGCGCTGGGTGTTCTCGATGACCTTGGCCGCTTCGGCGACGGCGATGCTCGGTGCGCGGTGGATGGCGGGGATGACCGCGCCGTACACCGCTGCGATCGCATCGAGGGTCTGGGCGTCGCACCCGCTGACCACCTTGACCACCCGCTCGAGTCCATGTTCGCGATCACCGGGATTGATGCGCTCGGGGCTGTAGCCGTAGGCGAAATCGCGCCTGGCGACCAGGCCGCTCTCGCGCTCGAGGATCGGGACGCATACCTCTTCGGTGGCGCCGGGATAGACCGTGCTTTCGAACACCACCACGGCGCCCTTGCGCAGGTGGCGGCCGATATCGCGGCAGGCGTCGCGCAGCGGCGCGAAGTCGGGCTGCTTCGCGGCGTCCACCGGCGTGGGCACGCAGACCACCAC
>JACDEC010000283.1 GCA_013816645.1 Planctomycetota bacterium | reverse complement strand
GTCCAGTCCCGTAGAAGTCCATTCCCACACGCTGCCGTGCATGTCGTAGAGCCCGAAAGCGTTGGCCTCCAGTGAGGCCACTTTGTCCATGGTGCTCGTGGATCCCGCTCCGGAGCCGACTCCAACCGGTCGACTGACGTGAGCATATTGCGCTCCGGTGTCCGGAGACGGATCGTCCCCCCACGAGAACAGGGTCGTCGACCCGCCTCTGCAAGCGTGCTCCCATTCAACGTCGGTCGGAAGACGGAAGTTCAGATTCGTTCGACCGGCATTCCAACCATTGATGGCGTCGTAAATATCCGCACGGTTGATCGCAACCGCCGGCGCTTCATCGCCAGGGAAGTAGGAACTCAGGAACGCCGCGTCAAGCCATGGCTCCCCACCGGCGATGGTCTTCCACTGGGACTGCGTCAACTCGGAAACAGCGATGAAGTATTCGGGCACGGCAACGGTTTGCACCGGCTGTTCATCCGTTTCCGTGTTCGGTTGGCCCGACAGTGATCCGGATTTCGCCACGGCGGAATCGATCCGCCTGAAAACCATCTTCGTGGCCACCATGTCCCCGGACATAGCTGGGAGCTCGGCCAGCACCGTTGATGTTCCGGTGTGGAGGTCGACGACGATGTAATCGGGGGATACATTTCCGACGCTCTTGCCCAGCGATCCGCCGCCGCCGCACCCGGACAAGAGGAAAGCGGAAGCAAGGATCGTCATTCCGGAAAGCTTCATTGCGCGACTCCGAGTGCGACGGGCGCGCCCGAGGGAGCGCCCAGGAAGAGGAAGAATTCCTGGACATCGCTCACCACGGTCGTGCCAGTCGTCGCAGTCACGATGAGGCGACCGCTGAAGCCCTGCGCGGCGAGGATGGGGGCCGAAGTCGGCCGAAGGTAGGTCAGCACGGCGGTTTCCGTGGCATCCCCGTTATTGGTGAACGATCCGAAAGAAAATCCGCCCGTAGGAGCAAAACCGGCAAAACGCGTTCCAGTCGATCCGACAGGCCTTCTCACCCTGACGGTCCACGAGGACGTGAGCGTGCTGGCACCGTACAGGGGCGGATCGCTGATGATCCGGAAAGCGCCATCGTCCGTTCCCACCTGAACATTCACGGGCGTTGGAAGCGTCATCAATTCACCGTCGCTCAGCCTGACGCTGAACGTATCGGATGCAGAGGCAAGGCCGCTGCCATCGTACGTCAAGCGCCCAGCTTGGATGTCTCCCGGGGTGAAGGTGTCGCCGAAGGCGAGGCGAACCCCGGAAAGTCGCAATGCGCCGGCAGGCTCCGCACTCACGGAGTACTGGATGCCGACCGGCGAGGAATCGTCGCTGTACCAGAGGCTATCGCTACCGATCGGCGACGAGCCATCCCGGGCGATGACGATCAGCCGATCCCCCTCGATGACAGGAGTCAGATTCAAGACCACGCGACGCGTATACAGGGAATAGGTTTCGTCCGGCTCGCTCCATTTCCACGACACCGTGCGAGTTCGCCGGTCCACGCCATCGCTGCGGAATGAGACGGCCCGTATGACCTCCGCGATCCGGAGCGGAGTGACATTCGCACTGTTGGAAAAGAATACCGAGAACGTTTGACCACCCACCGACGCATCGAGCGTCGTCGTTCCGACGATGTTTCCACTGACCTTCAGATTCGCACCATCGACCGTCACCTGGGAGGAACCCAGATTCAGGGCATCCCCGATGGCGGCTCCTGCGCTGATCCAGACTTCGAGCTTCGAGCCTTGGTAGGTCCCTTCGACATCCGACACGGTGACGCCTGGGGAGATGTACAGCGAGCCGCTGCCGATCGGGTAGGCGAGGTCTCCCGCGGGGAAAAGATCGATCACGGGCGGGTCGTTGACCGCTGGGACCGTGATGCGGATGTCATGGACGGCAGATGTCGCCACCCCGTCAAAAGCCCGCAATTGGTAGGCGAGGATCGTCCCATTCGCATTATCCAGAGGCTCCCAAGAGAATGATCCCCCGGGGGCGATGGTCCTGGGGAGCCCGCCGCCGGTGATCGTCCCCCACACCGCCGTCACTTGGAACGAGATGGTATCACCGTCAGCGTCCGAAGCCTGGGTGGCCGCAGCGAGTTGATCGTAGGTGAGGGTGGTGGGGAGATCCTCGGGCTGACCGGCTATGATCGTGATGGGCCCCAGCGTCGGGACGTCATTCACCGAATTCACGCTCATGATCACGTCGACCGGCGTCACGGATACGCCTGCCGTATTCCCCGCGACCAGGCGGAATGCGGTCATGAGCCCATGGGCATTGCTCGGCGGGGTCCACACGAGCGTGGTGGGCGTACTTCCTCCGACCGCCCGCATCTTCCCGTTGACGGTGACATATCCGGAGAGACTGCCCGAGACGATCTCGGTGATCTCGAAGAATGTGGTATCGCTGCTCTCGTCGCACATGGCCTTCAGCGCGTTGTAGGATATGCTGACCGGCGTGTCCTCGGTGCGGTTGGTCAGCATCTGGATGGTGGTCAACGTCGGCAGGGTCGCTGCGGCCACCGTTGGGACGAGCAGAACGACCAAACCGATGAGGCCAACAACCGTGGATCCGAGCCTAGCGATCATGAGCAACTCCTGACGTTCATGGGGGCGAGATGACGAAGCGGAAACCAAGGTACCCCGACCGCGTGTCGGCATCGAGCGCCAGGCGGTTGGCTGCGCGGCACTTCTCCGGGGAATCGCCCCAGGAACCCCCGCGCGCGACGCCCTTGGCCGATGCGACTGCAGGGTCGGTCACGGGGGTACGGTCGTACGGCGCGTAGCCGTCCGCGCACCATTCCCAGAGATTGCCGTGCAGGTCGTGGAGACCGAGCCGGTTTGCCTGGCAGCCGCGCACCGGCTTCGCTCCCGCGCGGGCATTCGCGCGGGACCATGCCACGCGATCGACTTGGTCGGTGGCGATCGGCCCCTCGCCATCGCTGAATGGCGCTCGCGAGCCGGCGCGGCAGGCATATTCCCATTCCGCCTCGGTCGGCAGGCGGGCCACGACTCCCGGGATCAGCGCCGACACGCGCGCGCAGAAGGCCAGGGCCTGGTCGCGCGCGACGCCATCGGCTGGATGATCGGGTCCAGCGGAGAACCAGGTCCGCTTGTCGTCGCGCATGATCGCGGTCCACAGGGCCTGGGTGCATTCGGTCTCGGCCATCCACATCCCCGAGGTGAGGGTGACCAGGACCTGCCGCTCGTCATTTTCACGCCCGATCTCGTCGCTCGGACTGCCCATGACGAACGAACCCGGCGGACAGTAGCGCAGGACGACGGCGAGGTCGCTCCCAGGGATGGCCAACCGGGCCCAGGACCCGGAGGCGTCGCTGCCATGCTCCGCCGCCCATGCGGGTTGACCCGGCCCGGCCAGCACGCGCATGCGGTCCCGCCAGGCGACGACGCGCGCATCCGCGTCCCCGACCTCGACCGCGAGCGCGGAGACCAGCCGGGGCGCTTCCGCCGACGGCACGCACGATTGGCCGAGGAGCCGCTGCAGGTCGGCGTGCAGACGCGCGATGCGGGTGAGCTTCGCGTCCCAGGCGGGATGCTCGGCAAAATCGCCGACGAGCTGGTGCAGTTCGGCCAGCAGCATCGACGCGTCGTCGGGCGTGGGAGCTCGCGCCGACAGCGGCGCGAGCAGGCTCTGCAGCTGACCGACGCGCGCGATCTTCCGCCGCCAGGCAACGACCTCGGCATCTTCCTCGCCGACCAGGGCAGCGAGGGCATCCACAGCCGCGCTGGCCCCGGCGGGGATGGCCACGGCGTCATCGAGCGGCGCAACGACGTCGCGCAGTCGGAGGTAGTCGGCGCCCTTGCCGAACCAACGCGCGAAATCGGCATCGTCCTCGCCGGCGAGGCGCCCGAAGAGGCGGATCGCATCGGCCAGTTCCCGATCGCGCACCGGTTCGTCCTCGCGCGCGAGCAGATGGCGGCGCAGGTCATCGACCCGCTCCTGCTCCAGGATCAGCCGACGCCGGAAGCGCTGCCGATCCTGCTCGTTCAGCGCCTGGCGCGCGCTCAGCACCGAGAGGGCCCGCTCGCACAGGCCGCGATCGCCGGCGGATACGGGCGCCTGCGCCTGGTCCGCGAGCAGGCGCTCGAGTAGCGCACGCTGAGCGGCGACGTCGCGGCGCAGCGCACCCAACGTCTCGCCCCAGCGCGACGCCTGCGCGTCGGTCGGCAGCACCAGGGGCCGCAGGCGTTCATGGTCCACCCAGAGCGCTTCGATCTCGACCAGGCTGAACGCGTCGCGCTCATCGAGCACGACGAGCGTGCCGCGCAGGTCCTCGATCAGGGACCGCGACGCGACGAGCCGCCGCAGCCAGCCCGCCAGCCGGGCATCGCCCGGGGACGCCAGGGCGCGGTAGGTCGCCAGGTCTGCAGCCACCGCCGCCTGCGCCTCCTCGGAGACCACCTCGGCTTCGTCGATGCGGGCCAGGCTGCGTCGCAGCGCATCCATCGTCGCCCCGAACGCCTGCAGGCGCTCGCGCCAGGGCTTGGCCTCTGGCGTCTCCATGTCGGCGAGGCGGTCGTACTCGGCGAGCAAGGTCGACAGCCGGGTCGCCGACGCCTCGGTCACCGTGACGGCCGGGTCAACCAGGGGACCCAGCTCCACCCGCAGTTCGGCCAGGCGCTGGTCAGCGGCTTCGAGGCGAGCATTCCAGGCCAGCACGCGCGGATCGTCGGTCCCGGCCAGCGCGCGCATCTGGGCCATCGGCAGGGCCAGGCGCTCGCGCTGAGCGAGGCTGACGATCGGCGCGCGATCCATCTCGGCGGCGATGAGGTCGGCCAGCCGGAGGATCTCGCGCGTCGAGTCGGCGATACGCAGTTGCCACCGCGTGATGTGCGGCTGGTCGCGATCCCCGACCAACTCGATCAGCGCGTTGAGGTCCGCTTCGGCTTCCGCCCGCAGGGCGGCGCCAGCGAAGGGCGCCTGGTCCAGCCGTGCAAGGCGAAGGTGCAGCGCGTCCACGCGCGTGATCTTCTGCCGCCAGCGGACGATGTCGGGATCGCGTTCACCGACGATCTCGCCCAGCGCGGCGATGTCGACGCCGGCGCTGCCGGGCAGCCGCTGCACAGCGTCCATCGAGCGGCGCAGGTC
>JACDEC010000282.1 GCA_013816645.1 Planctomycetota bacterium | reverse complement strand
TGCCTGATCGGCGACTACCGCGCAAGCGAGCCGGATGCTCGCTTGCGAAGGCGCCTGATCGAGTTGTGCGTGGTGCTCATCGAGCAGGTGCCCGGCCTGCGTCCCGACGCGATCATCGGTCACGACGAGGTGCCGGGGAAGTCCACCGATTGCCCCGGGCGCATCGATGTGCGGGCGCTGCGCGCGGCGGTCGCCGCCGAGCTGGCAGCGCGGATGCCACGGTGAGCGGAGCGGCATACGTTGACGCGCTGCTCGCGGTGATCGCCGCCCCGACCGCGACCGCCAAGGCCGCAGCGTTGGCCGTGGTGCCTGCGCCGCCCATCACGCCGTGGTCGCCGCCACCCTTACCGCTGCGACCCGGGCGGCCGGCGCACTACCGCGAGGCCATCGAGACCGGGCGGCGCCGTCATACCCTCAAGCATGGTCCGACGCGCCAGCGGTTCCTGCTCGCGATCCATCATATCGAACTCACCGCCGTCGATCTCGCCGCGGCCGCCAGCTTAGCCGGGCCGGAGTTGCCCGAAGCCTTCCATCGCGACCAGCTCGCCGTGGCTGGCGAGGAAGCCGGGCATGCGCTGCTGCTCGAGGAGCTGTTGGTCGCGCGCTGCTTCCCTCCGGGTTGCGAAAGCGTGCACCACCGGCTGTGGGATGCAGCCCGGGCCTGCGCCGATCTCGGGGAAATGCTGGTGGTGGTGCCGCGCTACCTCGAGGCCCGCGGGCTCGACGTCTCCGCCGACCTGCTGCCCCGGCTCGCCGCGCTCGACCCCGAGGCCCATGCGGTCATCGCCCACATCTACGCCGACGAGATCGGCCACGTCGCCATCGGCACCCGCTGGCATCGCGCCTGGTGCGCCGGCCGCGGCCTCGACCCCGAGGCCCATTTCCAAGCTGTCGTCCGCACCTACTTCGCCAGCCAACTCCCCGGCCCGTTCCCGCTCGACCGGGTCGGCCGCGCCCAGGCCGGCTTCAGCCCGACCGAGATGGCCTTCCTCTCCACTCCACGCGTCCCTGGATCCGCATAAGTCCTGGCCCACGCGCTCGCCTCCGGACCCCCACCCCCCGCCCCCCGCCCCCCGTCCACGGTGTATCAGCCTGTCCCACCGCTGATTTATGCGTTGGCTGGTGCCCAGGGAGCAGCGGGTCTAGTGTCGCCGGTCGCGGGTGGCCTCACGCCCGACGGAGGAACCATGGCCGACATGATCGATGCCCGGGAAGCCAAGCAGCGCCTGGGGTGCGACGACGCCGCGCTGCAGAACTACGTCAACAACGGGTCGATCCGTGCCCAGCGCTCGGGCGGCAAGCTCCTGCTCAACCAGGAGGACGTCGACAAACTGGTGAAGGACAAGGACGACGAGGGCACCATCGTCCTCACCGGCGACAGCGACGACCTGTCCATCGACCTCGGCAAGGTCGTCGACGACTCGGCCGAGACCATCGTCCAGGGTCGCGGCGACAAGCAGGGCACCGAATCGATCACCTTCGGCGAGGACCTCGAGGTCGTCAGCTTCGACGACAACCACAACACCAGCGAACTGGTGTTCGACGAGACCAAGCAGACCGGCGCCGCCGGCAACCTCAGCTTCACCGATTCCAACACCGCGGTGATGACCGCGGTGGACGAGACCGCGGTCGGCGCGACCACCGCGCCCATCGACTTCCAGACCGGTGGCGACGAGCCGGCGCCGAAGTCCTCGGGTTCCGCGCGGCGCAGCGTGCGCAGCCAGCGGGTGGTGGTCGACGCGGCCCCCGTGCACTGGATGTGGCCGACGCTGATGGTCCTGACCCTGATCGTCGCCTTCATCTTCATCCTGCCCTATTACGTGATCGGCATGTACCCCGGCGAAGGCAAGTTCCACAACAAGAACCGCGTCATCGGCGTCAGCGATGGCGGCTGGACCGGTATGGCCGGCGGCATCGCCGGCTTCACCGTCGAGCCCAGCAAGGAGGTCTTCGACAAGCGCGGCGGCGGCGGGGACTTCATCCCCAACCCCGACACCCAGGGCGAATTCCGCTTCAAGCGCTATCGCGGCGAGAGCGTCGGACCCGGTACCCGTCCGGAGACCTTCGTGATCACCGCGATCGACCTCGACAAGAAAACCGCGACCGGTGGTCGCGGCAAGACCTACACCCTGCGCGAAGCGACCACTCCAGTGACCGGCAGCGAAACCCCGATCACCGAGATGAAGGTCGACGTCTGGAAGTGAGGGCCTGACGGTCTTGCCGGCGTTCCCAACTGCCGTCGAATGGGCGCCGCCTGGCCTTGCGCACCCCTAGGCGCTTCGTACCCTCGCGCGTCCCCATCCGCCCCGCCGCCGCATCGCGTCGGCTCACTCCCCGGAGTTCCGTCCGATGAACGCTACGCGTGTCCTGCTCCTCCTGCCGCTGTGCGCGGCGATCCTGCTCACCGGCTGCCGTACCCGCGGACAGGGCCTGCAGAACACCGAGAACGAGAGCGAGAAGGCGCGTCTGACCCGCGCGGTCGACGAGCTCGGCGCTGAGAACGACAAGCTGCGCAAGGAGCGCGACGAAGCCCGCTCGGAGTTGATCAAGCTCCAGGAGCAGGGGAATTCGGTCGGCGGCCAACTGCAGGACCTGCTCAACGGCGGCAACATCGGCGGCGTCACCGCCACCGAGAATGGCAGCCTGGCGCTCAGCGAGGACTACTCCTTCGCCAAGGGTTCGGCCGAGCTCAACGACGACGGCAAGAAGTCGGTCGCCCAGCTCGCCGAGCGGCTCAACAAGGGCGAGTACGCCAGCAAGATGATCATCGTCGAAGGTCACACCGACGACACGCCGGTGTCGCGCCACTCGACGGTCGAGAAGTACGGCGACAACTGGGGTCTCTCGGCCGCCCGCGCCGCGACCGTGCTGCGTTCGCTCGAGAAGTCGGGCGTCTCGGCCGCCCGCCTGCGCGGCTCGTTCCGCGGCGAACACCAGCCGCGTAGCGGCGGCAAGGACAAATCGGCGAACCGCCGCGTCGAGCTGTACGTCCGGTAAAGTCGCGAGGTAGACGTTAAGCGGCAGCAATGCGAGGCGGTGCCCCCGCCGAGGACGCGCCGCAGGCGCGGTGCGCAGCACTTGCGGGAGCGCTCAAACGGCGACCGCAAAGTCCCTGAGCGTGCTCGCAGCGCCTTCATCTGACTACTTCAGACATAACCGCGGCCTCCGCCGCGGTGATGTCGTTTCATCATGCCGCTGCGCGATCCCACCTCCTTGCCCCTTCTCCCGCCTGGCGCCGACCTAGGCTGCGCGCCCATGCGTGTCGCGCTGCTCCTGATCACCTGTCTCGCCGTCATCTCCGCCGCTGCCGAACCGCTGGCGAGCCGCGGCATGCTGGTCGACCGCTCGATCCGCTACGTCAATGAGGACGTCATCACCCTGGGCGACGTCATCGAGCGCGTCCAGGCCCGGCGCGGCCCGGCTCCGACCAGCATCGACGAGACCGTGGCGATCTACCGGGAGGCGCTCGACGAGCTGACCGGCGACGCGCTGCTCGTGCAGTTCGCCGAGGAGAAGCAGGTGCAGATCGATCGCGCCGACATCTCGCTGATGGTGCTCGATCAGGCGCGCGCCGGGAATCGCCAGCTCTCGCTCGATGAACAGGGCCGTGCCCGGCGTCGGCTCGAGCGACGCGAGAAGATGAACGCAGCGTTGAGCTTCTTCGACGGACGGGTGCCCCAGGTCAGCCCCGCCCAGGCGCTGGTGTCGTACCAGGAGCGGCTCGTCGAGTTCCGCCGTCCCGCGCGCGCCCGGATCCTGCAGATCGCCTTCCGCGCCAGCGACCCGGCCGAAGGCGAGGCGATCGCCGCCGCCGCCACCGACCTGTTCCGCATGGCGCAAGAGGTCCCCGACGAGGCGATCGCGGCGCTGGTCGCGCCGCGACTGGAAGCCCTGCTGGCAGCGACGGGCGACGATCGTTCGCGCATGCTCGGCGAGTTCACCAAGGAGTTGGCGGATCTCGCCGCCGACGCGACGACCTCGGTCAAGGGCAAGCGCCTGCGCGAGGATGCGATCGCCCTGCGCGCGCGCCTGGCGACGCTGCGCTCACCGGAACAGGCGGAAACCGCGCTCAACGCGCTGCGCGAGGAACTCGCGGGCAAGGATGTGGAAGCCTTCAAGGAGCGTGCGCGCGCGCTGAGCCAGGGGCCGCGCGTCCAGGACGGCGGCGACCTCGGTTGGATCGAGCCCGGCTACTTCACCCCGGCCCTGGATGCGGCGGTGTTCGCGACCCAGTCGGGCGCACTGACCCCGGTGTTCTGGTCGCAGGGTCTGGTCTGCCTGGTCTTCGTGCAGGAGCGCCAGGAGGCGGCGCAGCGTTCGTTCTCGGAGGTCAGCGGCGAGGTCGAGGCGAAGTTGCGCAAGCAGCGCCAGGACCAGGTGCGCAAGCGCGCGATCGAGATCCTGCGGTCGCGGGCGATGATCCACGACCTGGCCGACCTCCCCTCCCTCATCCGCTCGTAAACGGCATCCGCTCTCAGCCACGATGCCGGCGTTGCCCTCGCCTTGCGCTCCACCGGGAGCGCGGCGGGTCGGGCGCCTTGGCCTCGTGGCTGATAGCGGCGCCGTTTCGGTTAATGAGGTGCGGGAAAATGAAGAGGTGACTGGCGGAACGCCAGTTTTGGAAGGGGTTTAGGGTAGAGGGGTGGGCGGGCGGGGGCGGGGTGGTAGGCTGCGCGGGATGTCCAGCGAACGCGTGGCCGAGGGGGAGGTAAGCAAGCCGGGGGGTCCGGCGTCCTCTCCTGCAATGGCAGCCCCCGCACTCGTCGCCCAGGATCTGCCGATCGGGCTGTCCGCCCATGCGGTCAGCGATCTGCTCACCCGCGAGGAAGCGCCGCTGCGGCGGGTCATCCAGCGCTACGTCCGCGATGCCTCGACCGTCGATGACGTGTTCCAGGAGGTCAGCCTCAAGGTGCTGCGCCGGCTCGACAGCGTGCGCGACCAGGCGGCGGTTCGCGGCTGGCTGTTCCAGCTCGCGCGCAATGCCTGCCTCGACTACCTGCGGCGCGAAGATCGGCGCAGCCATGGCTCGGCGGAGCCGCTGTCCGAGCGCAGCGCCGGCGGAGACCTCGGTCGCAGTCCCAGCGAACACTTCCTCAGCAACGAGCGCATCG
>JACDEC010000281.1 GCA_013816645.1 Planctomycetota bacterium | reverse complement strand
GGTCCCGGCTGCGCGCCGGGCTGAGCGCCTTGAGCCGCGGACTCGTGGATGCGCTTGCCCCAGGTCGCCGACTTGGCTTCGAGCTCCTTCACCGCGGCCTGGATCTCGGGCAGGCTGGTCGAGGTCTTGGCCTTGTCGACGCCGTCGAGCGCCGCCTTGATGTCGGCTTCCTCGCTGCCCTGGAACTTGTCCTTGTGCTCGTCGAGCATCTGGCGGATCTGGTGGGCCTTGTGCTCGGCGTCGTTGCGCGCCTTGGCCAACTCCTCCTTCTGGCGGTCGGCGTCGGCGTTGGCGCTCGCCTCCTTGACCATGCGCTCGATGTCGTCCTTGTTCAGGCCGGACGAGCCCTGGATCGAGATGTGCTGCTCCTTGCCGGTCGCCTTGTCCTTGGCCTTCACTTCGAGGATACCGTTGGCGTCGAGGTTGAAGGTCACTTCGACCTGCGGCTGGCCGCGCCGCGCGGGCGGGATGCCGTCGAGCGTGAACTGGCCGAGCACGCGGTTGTCCGCGGCCATCTTGCGCTCGCCCTGGAAGATCTTGAGGTCGACCGCCGGCTGGTTGTCGGCCGCGGTCGAGAAGACCTGGGTCTCGGTCTTGGGGATGGTCGTGTTGCGCGGGATCAGCACGGTCATGATCCCGCCCTCGGTCTCGATGCCCAGCGACAGCGGGGTGACGTCGAGCAGCAGCACGTCCTTGACCTCGCCGGTCAGCACGCCGCCCTGGACCGCGGCGCCGACCGCCACCACTTCGTCCGGGTTGACGTTCATCTTCGGCGGCTTGCCGAAGATCTCCTTGGCGACGTTCTGGGCCGAGGGCATGCGCGTCGAACCGCCGACCAGGATGACGTCGTCGACGTCGCTGGCCGCGAGCTTGGCGTCCTTCAGGCAATCGAGGCACGGCTTGCGGCAGCGCTCGATCAAAGCCTTGGTCAGGTTTTCGAAGGTCGCGCGGCTGAGGTTGGTGTTGAGGTGCTTGGGTTGGCCGTTGACCATGGTGATGAACGGCAGCGAGATGTTCGCCGTGGTGACCTGCGAGAGTTCCTTCTTGGCCTTCTCCGCCGCCTCCTTGAGGCGCTGCAGGGCCATCTTGTCCTGCCGCAGGTCGAGGCCGCCGTTCTCCTTCTGGAAGGTGTCGGCCATCCAGGTGATCACCGCGTCGTCGAAGTCGTCGCCGCCGAGGTGGGTGTCGCCGTTGGTGGCCAGCACCTCGACCACGCCGTCGCCGACTTCGAGGATCGACACGTCGAAGGTTCCGCCGCCGAGATCGAAGATCGCGATCTTGCCCGACTTGCCCTTGTCCATGTGGTAGGCGAGCGCGGCCGCGGTCGGCTCGTTGATGATGCGCCGCACGGTCAATCCGGCGATCTGCCCGGCGTCCTTGGTGGCCTGGCGCTGCGCGTCGTTGAAGTACGCGGGCACGGTGATCACCGCTTCGGCGACGCTCTCGCCGAGGTAGTCCTCGGCCGCCTTCTTGAGGTACTGGAGGATCATCGCCGAGATCTCGGGCGGCGTGAAGGTCTTGCCGCGGATCTCGCTCTTCACCAGTTCGTTGGGTCCGCCGACGATCTTGTAGGGAACCAGCTTCTCCTCGCTGGCGACCTCGGTGTGGCGCCGGCCCATGAAGCGCTTGATCGAATAGATGGTGTTCTCGGGATTGGTGACCGCCTGGTTGCGGGCCATCTGGCCGACCAGCCGATCGCCGTTCTCGAGGAACGCGACCACTGACGGGGTGGTGCGTCCGCCTTCCTGATTGGGGATGACGACGGCCTCGCCGCCTTCCATGACCGACACGCACGAGTTGGTGGTGCCGAGGTCGATGCCGATGATCTTGCCCATGGGAGAAATCCTCCGTATCGAAGCCGTTGATGGAAACCGAAGCCGTTGATGGAAACCGAAGTCTAAGAAAAGCCGCCAGCGAGCACCTGACGCACCAGGCGCGTCAGCCGGTCGGCGGAGACCGGCTTGGGGAGCAGGGCGAGGGCGCCCGCCTGGAGCGCCGCCACGTCGAGTTGGCGATCAGCCCTGGCGCTCATCAGCACCGAGGGGACCGGCCGATGCGCCTGGATCCAGGCGAGCAGCGCGAATCCGGTCATGTCTGGCATGTCGACATCGCTGAGCACCAGGTCGAAGGCGTGGTGGCTGAGGATCTCGATGGCGCCGCCGCCGTTGCCGGCCTGCCGGGTATCGACCCCCATCCCACCGAGCAGATCGCAGAGCGATTCGCGCAGCAGGGTGTCGTCGTCGGCGACCAGGATGGTGCGGGTGACCATGTCAGCCTGCATGTAGCGCGACCCATGCCAAACCAGGCATCGACCCTAAGCCATAACCACGGCCTATTTAGATGTTTACGAAGGAAGACGGCAAGCACACCCGGTCAAAACGACTCGCTGGCGGTCAGCAGCGCATCGCCAGCTCCTCGGGCGGGGCTCGGATGCCTAATATCCGACATCGCTGAGCTGCGCACGCAGCGCCTTCAGCGCCGGCCCGAGCTCAGCCGCGAGGTCGCCGAAGCCGCATTCGAGGGACAGGCGATGGTCGTAGCCAGTCGAACGCAACGCCGACAGGAAGGGGCGGAAATCGTCCCCTTTCACGCCAGGCGCTGAGCGCTCCTCGCGTTCGGCGAGGTGCGCGTGGGCGAGCAGCGCGCCGTTGCGCGCGATGGTCTCGGGCGCCTCGTCGTTGCGCGCGAGGTGGAAGAGGTCGACGAGCAAGCGGACGGCGGGGTGGTCGACCGCGCGCACCACTTCGGCGCCTTCGTCGAGGGTGTTGATGAAGCTGCATTCCCCGCGGTTGAGCGGTTCGACGACGATCGTGACCCCATGGCGTTGCGCCATCGGAGCGAGGCGCCGCAGCAGGGCGACGAACTGCTGCTCGGCGCTGGCGCGTGGCCACCCTTCGGGCAGCGAGCGGGCGCCGCCGCTCCCGAAGACGATGGTCGAGATGCCGACGGTGGCGGCGCGACGGAAGGTCGATGCCGCGTAGGCATCGATGCGTGGATCGTCCACCGCGGGACCCACGCAGCGCAGGGTCGCGGGCAGGAAGCAGCAGGCCGCGGCGATCGGGCGCGCGGCCAGGGAGGACGGGCCGATGCGCGCGCGGAAGTCGTCTTCGCCCGCTTCGGGCGCCAGGAACGACTGGACGTTCTCCTCGACGTAATCGAGCGCCGATGGGGCGATCGCTCGGGCATTGGTCGACGCCGTGCCGCATAACCCGATGAACATGTCCAGCCCCGCCGCCAGGGTAGGCGAGGTGCCGGGAGGGGGCAACCAGGAGCGCTCCAAGCGTTGCATCTGGGCATCGACCGGCCGTTTACCGCTCGCCCCCGAGGTCGATAGTCGCGCACGGAGTCGACCCCATGCGCGTGTTCGTCCAGATGCTGATCATTGCCTCGCTCGCCAGCCTGCTCGGCGCCGCCGACCGCTTCGAGTCGACCTGGAACCTGCGCGTGCACGCCGAGATCGAGGACGGGACCATGGTCGTCGCCGGGGCGACCCCCACCGCCGATGGCAAGGGCGTGTCGTTGCCGCCGTGCAAGGGCTGGTGGGTCGAGGTCGTCGACAAGCGCATCGGCGACGCCGGGGTCCAGGCGCTGGCCAGCGATCTCGCCGCGGGCCAGGCTTCGGGGTTGTCGCTGGCCGGCTGCGGCAAGGTCGGCGACGCCGGGGTGCTCGCGCTCGCCAAGGTCACCAGCCTGACCAGCCTCGATCTCGACGGCACCGCGGTCGGCGATTCCGGTCTCGCGGGCCTGAAGGACCTGCCTGCGCTGTACTGGCTCTCGCTGCGCGGAACCAAGGTCGACGACGCGGGCCTCTCCCATCTCGCCGCGTTCCCGGCGCTGAGCGATCTGCGGCTCTCCGGCCGCGCGGTCACCGACGTCGGCATGAGCCACCTGCGCAGGGTGCCACGCCTGGTGTCGCTGTCGCTGCGCGATACCCGGATCACCGACGTCGGCGTGATCGAGATCGGCGGCATCGGCGCGCTCAACAACCTCGACCTCGGCGACACCGGGATCACCGACGCGGCGATCGCCCATCTCAAGGGTCTGGGACAGCTGACCTCGCTAAACCTCGCGGACACCAAGGTCGGCGACGTGGCGTTGGCCTTCTGCCGGGACATCCGCCGGCTATCGGTGATCGATGTCTCCCGCAGCAAGGTCAGCGACGCCGGCCTCGCCTTCCTGGCCGATGCCTCCGACCGGCTGACCGGCCTATCGCTCGCCGGTACGCGCATCACCGACGCGGGCCTCGCCCATGTCGCGCGGCTCGCCAAGCTCGAGCGGCTCGACCTCGCCGGCGTGCGCGGCATCGGCGATGGCGGACTGGTCCACCTGTCGCAGCTACCCGAGTTGCGCGAATTGTCGCTGCGCGGCGTCCGCATCGGCGATGCCGGGGTCGCGTCCTTCGCCAACGCCCGGCTGCGCAAGGTCGACCTCGGCGATACCCGGGTCGGCGATGTCGGCGTGATCGCCCTCGCCAAGCTGCCTGCCCTGCGTCAGCTCGATTTGACCGATACCGCGATCACCGATGCCTCGCTGCGCAGCCTCGCCGAAGCCACTGCATTGCGTCGGCTGGTCCTCGACGAATGCGGGAAGATCAGCGACTCCGGGCTCGCCTCGCTGCGCACGCTGCCCGAACTCCAGGGGCTGAGCCTGGCTGGAACCTCTATCGGCGACGCCGGATTGGCGCAGCTCAAGACGCTCACCGCGCTGACCGCACTCGATCTGGGCGACACCGCGATCACCGACGCCGGCATGGCCCACCTCAAGGAGCTGCGCACCCTGGTGTGGCTCGGCTTGCGTGCCAACCGCGTCGGCGACGCCTCGGCGGGATTCGTGCGCGAGCTCACCGGCTTGCGCCGCCTGGACCTCGGCCGCACAAAATTCACCGACCTCGCCATCGCGACCATGCGCCAGGGCACGCCGATGTGCGATGTGGTGCGGTGAACTCGGATCAGCGAGAGGCGCTGACCTGATCGTCCAGGCGCGCCTTGCTGCTCAGGTCGAGGGTCAGTGCTCGGCCAGCGATGCCCACTGCAGCGATCGCGGCGACAACGGCCGCGGCCTGCGGACAGCGGCGCGGGTCGGCGCGGCGGAGCCAGGCGAGCGATAGGAAAGC
>JACDEC010000280.1 GCA_013816645.1 Planctomycetota bacterium | reverse complement strand
CGGTTTCCATTGCCCTCGCAGCCCCTTCCGCCGATCATGCGCCCGCCCTATAGGAGCCTGCGATGAGCAATCCCATCCTCAGTGAGAAGCGTTGGAACGAGGAGCTAGAGACGACCAGCGGCGGCGACGTGATGACCGTCGACGGCGCGGCGATCAAGACCTCCTTCCTGGTGCTGATCATGCTCGCGGTGATCGCCGGTATGTGGTCGCAGTTCTGGGCCGGCCAAGCGACCCCGTTCCAGCAGCTCAAGGGCTACGCGATCGGCGGCGGCATCGGCGGCCTGGTGCTGGTACTGATCGGCATGTTCCTGCCGCGCTTCTCGGCGGTGCTGAGCATCGCTTACTCGATCTGCCAGGGCCTGCTGCTCGGCGCGATCACCATGATCTTCGAAGTCGCCTACCCCGGCCTGCCCCTGCTCGCCGCGACCTTCACGTCGGGGACCCTGCTCGGTATGCTGATGCTCTACAAGTTCGGCATCATCAAGGCGTCGAGCGGCTTCATGCGCGGCGTGATGGGCGCCACCGCCGGCCTAGCGCTGGGCGTCGGCATGCTCTTCCTGCTCAACATGTTCGGCATCGGCACCGGCATGCGCGCCACGCTCTACGGAAACGGCCCGATCGGCATCGGCTTCAGCGTCTTCTGCGTCATCCTCGCCGCACTCAACCTGGTCGTCGACTTCGGCATGATCGAGGAAGGCGCCCGTCGTCGCGCCCCCAAGTACATGGAGTGGGTCGGCGCCTTCGGCCTGATGGTCACCTTGGTCTGGCTGTACATCGAAATCCTCCGCTTGCTGGCGAAGCTCCGCCGCTAAGCGGCGGGCTTCGCTGCGCAGTGAACCGGCTGCGCCGGTTCTGGTCCGCTGCGCGGACCCGCTTGGCTTCGCCAAGCGCTGCGCGTTTGTGCGGGGGGATCGCTCGGCGATCCCCCCACATCGCTCGGCCGGGGGCGGCCTCGCTCCCCCCTTCATTGCCAATAACCCTGCCTGCGGCGCGCTCCGGCGCGCTTGCGCGCATCGACCGCCAGGCGGCGGCTGCGCCGCCGCGGTCCGCTGTGCGGACCCGCCCGACTAGCGCCGGGCGCTGGCGGGAGGGGGTTGGTGTGCGGCGGCGATCCGCGATCCGCGATCCGCGAAAGCGATCAGCCGTGGCAATCAGTCCGGCGAAACTGCATTGAGTTGACGATTGCTCGCGGATCGCCTTCGCGGATCGCGGATCGCGGATCGCGGATCGCGGATCGCCCTCTTCCGCCCTCCGCTGTGCAGACCCGCAACCCCGGGCGCTGGAAAGGGGCGCTCGCTGTGGCGGCCGCGATCCACCGGACCAGGCGCCACCGGCCCTACGACGACCCGAGCCGCTTGATCAGCGCGCTGAGCATCCGGCCGACGTGGTCGAGGCGCTCGAGTACCTCCGCGAGCCCATCCCGCTCGATGAGCTGCAGATCCGCGGCAAAGGCCAGTTGCGCGGCGAGTTCATTGGCCGATCCGCGGGCGATGACCAGGAAGCGCGCGAAATCGGCATCGGTGCTGCGTCCCCGGCCTTCGGCGATGTTGAGGACGATGGACGCCGCCGCGCGCCGTGCTTGATCGCGCAGGTCGTAGTTGCCGGTGATGGTCGAAGCCAGCCGATACGCATCCGCGCAGGCGCTGCGCGCCAGATGATAGACCGCAAGATTCGCGAGACAGGTCATGTGAGGATCTCCTTGGTCCCCACCCACCACCGGCACGCGCGCAGCAGTCAAGGGCGCCGCAGGCGCGGCGCCCCGCGCCACCGCGGCGCCCCGCCGCGAGCCCTTGACGGCGAGCACGGCCGGTACGATCAGCAGGACCGACGATCCGCCACCCCATCGTCACAGCGGCAACCGCCAGCCCCTCAGTGCGACCCGCCGACCCGCCGACCCGCCGACCCGCGACCCGCGACCCGCGCCCCGCCGACCCTGCCGTCCATCCACCCCCGAGCCAACGCAGCAACCGTCAGAAATCACCATGCGATCCGCGATCCGCGATCCGCGAAAGCGATCCGCCGTGGCAATCATGCGAGCCACCCCGTCGCTAGCCGCGGGCCGCTGCAGCGAGACCCACGCGAATCGCAGTCGCGGATCGCTGGGAGCCGTTTCCCCTGTCCTTAGTTCCCGTCAAACGTCGTCAATTCCCCACCCCCAATCGACCCACTTAACCCCTATCCCTCCCCCTCGTCCTCGACCCACCGCCACCTTGTACCCAGGGGCTGTAGGCTATGCTCCTCCCCTTCTCCCCGCGCTGTCCCTGAGGCCCCTTTTCCATGACCGAATCGACCGGCTCCCAACCCGACCTCGTGCTCGAAGAGGAGATGAAGGAGAGTTACCTCACCTACGCGCTCAGCGTGCTGGTCGACCGCGCGCTGCCCGATCTGCGCGATGGTCTCAAGCCGGTGCACCGCCGCATCCTGCAGACCCTGCGCGACCTCAACCTGACGCCGACCCACAAGTACCTGAAGTGCGCCAAGATCGTCGGCGACTGTCTCGGCAACTACCATCCCCATGGCGACGGCTCGGTGTACGACGCGATGGTGCGCATGGCGCAGAACTTCTCGCTGCGCTACGAACTCGTCGACGGCCAGGGCAATTTCGGTTCGATCGACGGCGACTCCGCCGCCGCCTACCGGTACACCGAGGCGCGCATGACGCGCTTCTCGGAATTGATGCTCGACGACATCCAGTACGAGACCGTCACCACCCGCCCGAACTTCGACGGCCGCCTCACCGAGCCGACCGTGCTGCCCGCCAAGCTGCCAAACCTGCTGGTCAACGGCAGCTCGGGCATCGCTGTCGGCATGGCCACCAACATCCCGCCGCACAACCTGCGCGAAGTCTGCCAGGCCATCATCCACCTGGTCGACAACCCGGCGTGCACGGTCGGCGACCTGATGAAGTTCGTCCAGGCCCCCGACTTCCCCACCGGCGGCGTGATCTGCGGCACCGCCGGGATCCGCGAAGCCTACGAGACCGGTCGCGGCCGGGTGGTGATGCGCGCCAAGGTCCACCAGGAGCAGCTCGCCGGGCGCGACGCCTGGGTGATCACCGAGATCCCCTACGGCATCAAGACCGAGACCATCAAGCAGTCGATCGTCGACGCCGCCCAGGAGGAGCGCATCAAGGGGCTGCACAACGTCTACGGCGGCGCGGAAGGCGACGGCCTGCGCCTGGTCATCGAACTGAAGAAGGGCGAGGACCCCGACCTGGTGCTCAACCAGCTCTGGCAGCACACCAACCTCCAGTACAACTTCGCGATCAACATGATCGCGCTCGACGGCGGGCGTCCGCGCACGGTGTCGCTCAAGCGCATGTGCCAGGGCTACGTCGAGCACCGCAAGGACGTCATCATCCGGCGCACGCGCTTCCTGCTCGCGCGCGACGAGGCCCGGCTGCACATCCTCGCCGGCCTGCTCAAGGCCATCGACATCATCGACGAGATCGTCCACCTGATCCGCACCTCGCCGTCGACCGACGTCGCCAAGGCCGGGCTGGTCGACCGGCTCGGCTTCAGCGAGCGCCAGGCCCAGGCGATCCTCGACATGCAGCTGCGCCGCCTGACCGGCCTCGAGCGCGACAAGCTGCAGAGCGAGGCCGACGCGCTGGCCACGGCGATCACCGATTACCGCGACATCCTCGCCCGCGACGCGCGCCAGTTCGCGATCATCAAGGCCGACCTCGAGGAGCTGATCGCCAAGCACGCGGACGAACGCCGCACGCTGATCACCGCCGCGGCCGGCGGCTTCGAGATGGAGGACCTGATCGAGGACTCGCCGTGCGTGGTCACGATCACCAAGAGCGGCTACATCAAGCGCCTGCCCGTCGACACCTTCCGCGTCCAGCGCCGCGGCGGCAAGGGCGTGATGGGCGGCAGCCTCAAGGACGACGACGACTTCATCGCCCAGGTCTTCACCGCCACGCTGCACCAGTACCTCCTGGTCTTCACCAGCCTGGGCCGCCTGCACTGGCTGAAGGTCTACGAGATCCCCGAAGCCCAGCGCGTCAGCCGCGGTCGCGCGCTCTCCAACGTGCTGCCGCTCGAGCAGGGCGAGACCATCACCGAGACCATCCCGGTGCGCGAGTTCCGCGACGACCAGTTCCTGCTCATGGTCACGGTCCAGGGCCAGGTCAAGAAGACCGCGCTGTCGGCCTACGGCAACCCGCGCGCCGGCGGCATCAAGGCGATCAAGCTCGGCGAGGGCGACCACCTCGTCGACGTGGTCATCACCGGCGGCAACGACGAAGTGATGATCGCCAGCGACGACGGCCAGGCCTGCCGCTTCCACGAATCGGACTGCCGGCCGATGGGCCGCGACACTTCGGGCGTGATCGGCATCGACCTGACGCCCGGCGCCCGGGTGGTCAGCCTGATCCACCTCGAACCCGGCACCGAGGTGCTGACGATCTGCGCCAAGGGCTTCGGCAAGCGCACGCCGTTCGAGGACTACCGACTCACCCGTCGCGGCGGCAAGGGCGTGATCAACATCGAGACCAGCGAGCGCAATGGCCCGGTGGTCGCCAGCGTGCCGGTGCGCGCCGGCGACGAGCTCATGCTGATGACCCGCCAGGGCCAAGCGGTGCGCACCAAGGTCGACGACATCCGCACCACCGGGCGCAACGCCCAGGGCGTGACCATCATCCGCCTCGACGGCGAGGACGTGCTCACCGGCGTGGCCCGCTGCCCGCGCGACGAGGATGTCCCCGACAAGACTCCTGGTCAGTAGCCAGTCCGCGGGTTGTGCCAGGGGTCGCCCCTTCAGGTCGTTGCGTGGCGAATCGCGCACCGCATCGGTCCGCTCTGCCCGGGCGCGCGGACTATCGTCCGCAAAACAGCGAATGGCAAAGAACGTCCGCCCCGCGCGATCGCCAGGTAGGACGCCTGGAGGCGTCGCCGGTGCGATCTCCGAACGGGGTGGGCGTGGTCGTTGCGTGACCCGGGCGATGGTCGGTCGAGGCGACCCGTGCTGTCGAGCCGGCATTTCCCACAACTCGCGAATTGCAGGTGTTGCATATATTTTACCGTCACACCATGCATCGCTCTCCACTCGCCATCGTCATCCTGCTACAGTTGACGCTGACCGGGAACGCTGCCGACGCGGTACCCTCCGCCGGTTC
>JACDEC010000279.1 GCA_013816645.1 Planctomycetota bacterium | reverse complement strand
AGCCGACCGTCCTGCGGCTCGTCGGTGATGTAGGAGGGCAGGCTGGCCAACGCCTTGAGCCGGGCGATCGCCGCCGCCGCGCCTGCGGCGGGGATGCGGCCGATGGTGGTGCGCACCCCGTCGACGCGCGCGACCACGTTGAGCGCGCCGTCGTCATCGGGATCCAGCCCGACGTCGCTGGCCCCAGCGCGCGCCGCCTGGCCGATCAGGATCTCGACCGGCGACCGTTCAATCGCTGCAGGCATGGCCGCAGCCCATCGGCGGAGGGGGCAGGGTCAACAGGTGAAGTGCGCGTGTGGAGTGCGAAGTGCGAAGTGCGAAGGGCGAGGGGGGAGTGCGGAGTGCGGAGTGCGGAGTGCGAAGGGCGAAGGGCGCAGTGCGACGTGGGGAGTCCATCACTCCGCACTCCGCACTTCGCACTGCGCACATTCTTCCCTCTCACTTCCCAACCGCCTTCGCCAGCCGCTCGCTATCGCCGCGTTTGCGCTGCTTCACGTCCTCGCTGTCGTCGTCGAGGACGATCAGGTCCTCTTCGAGATCGAGCGGACTCGGCTTGGTGAAGGCGTTCTCGTCGCTGAATGCCCAGCCCAAGGGCGGGCGCTTGAAGCTCGGCGGGCGCATGCGGCCACGGGTCGGGGCTTCTTCGCGCAGGATCGGCCACAGGTAGCTGGCTGGCATCAGCGTGCCCTCGGGCAGGGTGCGCGGGCGGTGGCGGCAGCGCTCGTCGAGCGCGCGGTGCGGCAGCATGCCCGCTTCGGGCTTGAGATGCAGCTCCTCGAGCTTGATCAGGAACTCCACCCCGGCCTTTTCAGCGGCGCGGTACATCCATTCGAGCACCACATCGGACAAGCCGGTCGACGACCAGCCGCCGCCGATGTCGCAGTGGCTGCCCGGGAAGGCCTGCTGCACCGCGCCGTGCACGTCGTGCACGGGATAGGTGTGGCGGGTCTCGTGGATCGCCACCGCGTGCATCGCCGATTCGACGCCGGCGGGCAGGGTCTTCTCGTACCAGAAATCCCAGTCGTGGTCGGGCGCGCCGATCGCATCGACGGCGTCGAACAGGCCGACGAAGCGCAGGCGCAGGTCGCGCTCGCCGCGGAGCCGCGCCCAGTCGCGCAGCTTGTTGAGGAAGGCCAGGGCGATGATCCCGCCGCGGCTGAAGCCGATGACGTCGACCGTGCGGTGGCCGGCGCGCCAGTGCTGGGCGAAGTCGCGCAGCGCGTCGTCGAGGATGGTCGCGGCCCCGGCGGCGTGGTCGACGCTGCGTCCTGCGCTCAGGCCCTTGCATTCCAGCGGGTTGCCGGTGCCGGCGTAGTACTCGACCTGCCCGGGATGGCAGGCCTTCGCCAGCCGGCAGACGTTGGTCCACTGGTGCGGCGAGGAGCAGTCATGGCTCCATGTACCGTCGAATGCGTACAACATCGGATCCCTCCTGGCAGGCGCTTGCCGCGCATCATGCGCAACGGTTCGCACCGCCGGAAGCGAAACCCGGTGGCATGTCGAGGAGCGTGCCTCGCAATGCAGGCTGTTGTGGTGACGCCGCTTAGGGAGCGGTTGCCGACGTAGGCATACGCACCGGGCGTCGCCGGGTCCGATCGCCGGCCGACAAGCTAGGCGGAGGCTTCGGGAACGGCCGGCGGCGGCGCCTCGCGCGGTTCCGCCGCGGCGGGCGACCGGCGCAGGATGACTTCCTGGGTCGGGAAGGGGATGCTGATGCCCGCGCTCGCGAAGGCTGCGACCAACTGTTTGAAGAACGCGTGCTTCAGCGCGCCCTGGCCGGTGAATTCCTTGGCGCGCATCACCGCGATCAGGTCGATGGACGATCCTCCCAGTGCGGTGATCAGCACCACGGGCTGGAACCCCTCGAAGGCGTCGGGGTGCGTGGTCTGGACCGCCGAGGCGACCTCGCGGCTGACGCGCTCGACCAGTTCGAGGTCGCTGCCGTAGGCGACGCCGAAATGGGCGACCACCGCGATGTCCTGTACCGGCAGGGTGTAGTTGGTGACCACCGCGCTGGCGAGCATCGCGTTGGGGATTAGCACCAGGTTGCCGCTCAGGCTCTTGAGCGACGTTTCGCGCCATGAGATGTCGACGACCGTGCCTTCCTCGCCGCTGGCCAGGCGCACGAGGTGGCCGGGCTGGATCTTGCGCGTGGCCAGGATCTGGATGCCCGAGAACAGGTTTGACAGCGTTGGCTGCAGGGCGAGTGCTACGGCCAGGCCGCCGACGCCCAACGCGGTGAGCATCGGCGCGATCGGGATGCCGAGGTGCTGGAAGGCCACCAGCATGCCGATGCCGAGCACGATGGCCCGCACCACGTTGGTGTAGATCGTCGCGCTGCCCAGGCTGGCGAGCACCCCGGCCTGGCTGGCGATGCCGCGCGCGCACAAGCGCATGACGATCACCGTCACCAGGATGATGAAGCCGACGCTGACCACGCTGAGCGCGACGTGACGAACCTGGTCGGTGAGCGGCGCCGAGGTCGCGGCGATGCTCACGCCGAACAGCAGGCAGGCCAGCTGGGGCATCCCGCGCACGGTCTCGACCAGGACATCATCACCGCGCCAGGCGGTCTTCGACGCCCAGGCCCGCACCCGCGACCGCATCAGCCATTCGAGCAGCGCACCGATGACCAGCGCGACGCCGAGGATCGCCCCCGGCTCGAGCCAGGGGTCGATGGTCGGACTGAAGAGGGGTTCGGCCACGCCGTGATGCTCAGAGGCTCAACGCGGGGCACAATCACAATAGCGCGCAGACTGGTTCAGCGGATCGGCGTCGCCGCCTCACCGTCGACCGGAAACAGCGGTCGGGTCGAGGGCGCAGCGTCGAGCGCGCGCGCGCCCGATTGCAGCAACCGGCTCACCCGGTCGGCGAGCGCGACGGCGTCGTCGACCGGCGCCTCATCGCCGACATCCACGGAATCACTGCTCTTGTCGCAATCCATCGTCAGCTCCCGAGGCCCTTGAACTCGTGTCGCGGGACCATTCACCGCGGCTTCAGGCGCCAGGGAGCAGACGGTAGCGCGCGCCGATGCGGTGTGGGCGATCGGTTGGACGATGTTCAACGCCGCGCCGGCCACCGCAGGGGCGAGCGTGGCGCAGGCCCGGCCATCGAGGACGGCGCAGCGCACCGCGACCTGGCGCCTGAACACCAGACGGGTCGTCGACCAGCGGCTGGCGGGCAGGCGCCGGTCGATATCCAGGGCGATGGCCAGGGCTTCGCTGAACAGAGCGGTATGGGCGTCGGGGAGCATGACCGGAGTGTGCTGGCGGCGATGAACGGCGTGCGGCAGCGACCGCGAAGATGCGAAGAAGGGACATTCTCCGCTAACCTTGGCCGCTAACCTTGGCCCGGCCCGGGCTTGCGGCGTGGGCGGTGGATCGACACTGGTCGGTCATGCCCGCAGTCGGCGATCCCGCCAACTTCCAGCTCGTCGCGCCCTATGAGCCGACCGGCGACCAGCCGACCGCGATCGTCGACCTGGTCGCGGCGCTGCGCGCGGACAAGAAGTTCGCGACCCTGCTCGGGGTCACCGGCTCAGGCAAGACCTTCACCATGGCCAACGTCATCGCCCAGCTGCAGCGGCCGACGCTGGTGCTGTCGCACAACAAGACCCTGGCCGCCCAGCTCTACGCCGAGTTCAAGGGCTTCTTCCCGCACAACGCGGTCGAGTACTTCGTCAGCTACTACGACTACTACCAGCCCGAGGCCTACGTGCCGTCGCGCGACCTCTACATCGAGAAGGAGTCGTCGATCAACGAGGAGATCGACAAGCTGCGGCTGTCCGCGACCCGCAGCCTGCTCTCGCGGCGCGACGTGCTGATCGTTGCCTCGGTGTCGTCGATCTACGGCCTGGGCTCGCCCAAGTCGTACGAGGACCTCACCGTCACCGTGCGCGTCGGCGAGACCATCGAGCGCGACGCCATGCTGCTGCGCCTGGTCGGCATCCAATACAGCCGCGGCGACCTCGGCTTCCAGCGCGGCAAGTACCGGGTGCGCGGCGACGTCGTCGAACTGTGGCCGGCCTACGACGACACCGTGGTGCGCATCGAGTTCTTCGGCGATCAGATCGAGGCGATCGCCACCGTGCACGCCCTGACCGGCGAGATCATCGGCCGCCACGAGCGCATCAGCATCTATCCCGCCAAGCACTTCGTGGTCGAGGAGCAGACCCTGCAGGGCGCCCTGGCCTCGATCGAGGCCGAGCTCGACGTGCGCCACGGCCAGCTCATGCGCGAGGGCCACCTGCTCGAGGCCCAGCGCCTGCTCACCCGCACCCGCTACGACCTCGAGATGCTCAAGGAGGTCGGCTACTGCAACGGCATCGAGAACTACGCGCGCCACCTCACCGGCCGTCCCGCCGGCGAGCGCCCGTACTGCCTCTACGACTTCTTCCCGCCCGACCTGCTGGTGGTGATCGACGAGAGCCACGTCACCGTGCCGCAGATCCGCGGCATGTACGCCGGCGACCGCAGCCGCAAGGAGACCCTGGTCGAGCACGGCTTCCGCCTGCCCAGCGCCATGGACAACCGTCCCCTGCGCTTCGACGAGTGGGAGAAGCTGGTGCCGCAGGCGGTGTTCGTCTCGGCCACGCCGTCGGTCTACGAGGCCGAGCACGAGCAGGCGCGCACCGAGCAGCTGATCCGTCCGACCGGACTGATCGACCCGGCGATCAGCCTGCGCCCGACCTCGGGCCAGGTCGAGGACCTGATCAAGGAGGTCACCGACCGCTGCGCCCGCGACCAGCGCACTTTGGTGACGACGCTGACCAAGCGCCTGGCCGAGGATCTCGCCGAGTACCTCGCCGAGGCCGGGGTGCGCACGACCTACCTGCACAGCGACATCGACGCGATCGAGCGCGTCGAGATCCTCAATGCGCTGCGCGCCGGCGAGACCCAGTGCCTGGTCGGCGTCAACCTGCTGCGCGAAGGCCTCGACCTGCCCGAGGTCTCGCTGGTGGTGATCTTCGACGCCGACAAGCAGGGCTTCCTGCGCTCGGAGGGCTCGCTGATCCAGACCATCGGCCGCGCCGCCCGCCACATCGACGGCCAGGTCATCCTCTACGCCGACACCATGTCCGCGGCGATGCGCCGCGCGATCGGCGAGACCGATCGCCGCCGCGCCAAGCAGCTCGCCTACAACGTCG
>JACDEC010000278.1 GCA_013816645.1 Planctomycetota bacterium | reverse complement strand
GCCCAGAACCTCGCGCGCGAGCTGGCGGACATGCCGCCCAACCTGCTCGATCCCCAGACCTTCGTGGCGCGCGCGCGCCGCGAGCTCGCCGGTCTCGGCTTGCGCCTGCGCGTGATCTCGGGCGTCGCGGCCCTGCGCAAGGCCGGCTTCCCCGGTCTGGTCCAGGTCGGCATGGCCGGTTCCGCGGCCCCGGCCCTGCTCGAGGTCGAGTACCGCCCGAAGCGCGGCGCCAAGAACGCGCCGCGGCGCCTGGCCCTGGTCGGCAAGGGCATCACCTTCGACAGCGGCGGCATCAGCATCAAGCCGGGGCCGAAGATGTGGGAGATGAAGGGCGACATGGGCGGCGCCGCCGCGGTGCTCGGCGCCATGCGCTTGATCGCCGAGCAGGAGCCCGAGGTGCCGGTCACCGGCTACATGGCGCTCGCCGAGAACATGCCGGACAAGGATGCGCAGCGCCCGGGCGACATCTACACGGCGCGCAACGGCACGACCATCCACGTCGACAACACCGACGCCGAAGGTCGCCTGGTCCTGGCCGACGTGTTGACCTACGCCTGCGAGCGCGGCGCGACCCACATCGTCGATGTCGCCACGCTGACTGGCGCCTGCATGGTTGCGCTCGGCGACCGCATCGCCGGGGTCATGGGTCGCGACGAGACCTGGGTGCAGCGCGTCCGCCAGGCCGGTCTGGATGCGGGCGAGGAACTGTGGCCGCTGCCGCTCTACGGCGAGTACCGCGCACTGCTCGACCATCCGCACGCCGACATCAACAACATCGGCGGTCCCTACGGTGGCGCGATTACCGCGGGCATCTTCCTCGCCGCCTTCGTCGACCCGAAGGTGAAGTGGGCGCACTGCGACATCGCCGGTCCGGCGATCCAGACCGGTGGATGGCGCTACTACGCCAAGGGCATGACCGGTTTCGCGACCCGCACCTTGGCCCGCGTCGCGGCCCAGCTGTAGGGGTGGCGGCACCGGACGAGGTCGCCGACGTCACTGCGCCGCCTGGCGGGTTCCGCACGGCGCGGCGCCTGCGCATGATGGTGCTGGTGGCCGCCGCACCGCTGCTGGCCTGGATAGCGGTCTCGCTGACCGCCTCGTGGTTCTGGGCCGGCGAGCTCGCAAGCCATTGGACGCTGCACGCCGCGGTGCTGCTGGTGCCGGTGGCCATCCTGCTGCGCCGTGATCGCTTGCCGGGCGGAGTGGTCATGCTCGCGATCGTGCTCGGGGCCCTGCCGCAGTTCCGCGCTGCCTGGCAGGCGCGCGCGCCGCTGCCTGGCGCCGAAAGCCGGACGCTCACCGTCACCCACGCCAACATCTATTACCGCAACCGCACCGTCGCCACGCAATTGCCCGCGGTGGCGCGTTGCACCGACGATCTGCTGGTACTGGTGGAGAGCGGTCCCGAGGATGAGGCGTCGTTGCGCGGCGACCCGCGTTGGCCCCACCAGCAGTGGAGCTACGGGAAGCCGCTCGACGACGGCACGATCTCCGGCGTCGCCTTGTGCAGCCGCCTGCCGCTCGCGGGTGTCGAGCTGCGCAGGGACGAAGATTTGCCGGTCATCGATGCGCGCGTCGCGCAGGGGGGACGCGTCCTGCGCATCGTCGTCGTCCACCCCAAATCACCCCAGCTGCCTTCGCGCCAGCGCATGCGCGATCGGGGCTTGGCCAGCATCGCCCGCTCGGTCGCGGGTTCGCTCGCGCCGGTGATCGTGATCGGGGACATCAATTGCAGCCCGGCTTCACCCGCCTGGCACCGGCTGTGCGCCGAGGGATCTTTGCGCCCTGCTGCCGGACCTTTGCCGGCGACCTGGCCGAGCTGGTTCGGTCCCGCCGGTATCGCCATCGATCACGTCCTCGCCGGCGGAGGCGCAGCCATCGGTGATCTCCGCGCATTCCCCGTCCAGGGTAGCGATCACCGCGGGATCAGCGCGCGCATCGGCTTCTAAAGCACGAGCCGGCGTTCCCTAACGGGTCGCGTCCGGTTCGCGTTGCGGGCCGGTCGCGAACACCGCCTGTTCGAGGTCAGCCTTGCCGGTGGGTTGCCAGCTCACCCCGGCGATCGGGAAGCGCAGCGGCAGCACCAGACGCTGGCCGCCAACCAACAGGGCGAGATCCGCCCCATCGCCGACGGCGAGCAGTTGTCGGGCGACCAGTGGCGCGCCTCCCAGGGTCAGGCGCTGCAGCTCCTGACCGTCTTCGCTCACCACCAGGCGACCGGGTTCGGCGCTGATCACCACCGCCGGACCTTGGCGGCGCTCGCAGCGGATGACGATGCCTGCGCCGGTGTCTTCGAAGGCGAGGGTGCCCGACAGCCGCCAGGTCGCCTGCTCGGCTCCTGGAGCGGCGATCGCGCCGGCGGCGAGCGGTTGCTCGCTCCAGGCGTAGGATTCGCCGCGGCCGATCGTCGCGGCTTGGCCAGCCGCGACGGTGAAGCCGTCGCCCGATGCGCTTCCCTCGGCGACGCCGATCAGGCTGCGGCTGTCGCGGATCTCGACCGAGCACCGCGTTCCCTTCTGCAGGGTCAACGGCTTGGCGCTGTCGGGAAGTCCGAGCGTGAAGCTGTCGTTCGTGGCGAGCCAGATCTGGCCGCTGAGCAGCGACAGGCTCGCCGGTCCGGCCACCGCGCTGGCCGGACCGACCAGCACGACTTCGCTGCCGTCGACCCAGGCGAGGGTCAGCCGCGAACCCGAGGGCACCACGACCTGGCGACGGTCGATGGTCGAGCCCAGGGTCAAGGTGTGTCCGTCCTGGCTGGCGGTCCCGTCCATCGCCGCCACCCGCGCGGTCGGTGCCGGTCGCGCAGTGACCACCGCGAATGCCGCGATCCCGGCGACCACCACAATGATGGCGACGAGCGCCAGCCAGGTGCGTCGACCCGGCCCCACGGGTGCGGGCTCCGCCACTGGTTGCAACCGCGGCCGCGAGGCGCCGATGCGCGCGCGCATCCTGGTCTCGAACTGCGAGTCGGTGCCGCCTGCCTCCTTGTGCAACCGGAACGCGAGCGTGTCCTGGAAGCCCGAACCGAGTTCCGAGCGTAGGTCCACCACCAGTCCCAGGGTCTCCCAGGCCTGCCGGGCCGCATCGCTGCCGTGGTCGGGATCGCGCAGGACTTCGTAGAATTCGCGCAGCTCCGCTTCCTCGAGTTCGCCGAGGGCGAATCCGGTGGACAGCTCGAGGAGTCGTTGATCGCGTTCGGAGGTGGGCATGCGACGGCGGGCGCAGGGTAGGGCGCGCTGGCGCTCGGGCTACCGCTTGTCGCCGTCGGTGATGCGCTTCTCGGCGCAGGTCTTGAGCGCCCGCTGCAGGCGCGACAGGCGCTGCCGGCAGGCCGGCGGCTTGATGCCGAGGATCTCGGCGGCCGCGTCCGAGGTCATGCCCTGGGTGTGCACGAGGTTGATGAGTTGGCGGTGCTCCTCGCCGAGTTCCTCGACGCAGGCCTTGAGCGCGACCATGCGCACCTGGTTCTCGCGGCCGGTGACGTTGGGCGCGTGGCGCAGCAGCTCCTGGCGGACCAGTTCGCGCAGGTGCCGGCGGTCGCGGTCCTGGCGGCGATGATGCTCCATCAGCTGGCTGCGCGCGATCGCCAGCAGCCAGGCGCGAGGACTAGTCCCGGGGCGGTACTGTTCGCGCTTGGCCCAGGCCCGGGCGAGGGCCTCCTGGGCGATCTCGTCGGCCAATTCGGGATCGGCGGTCTCGCGCAGCAAGGTGGCGCGGATCAGGTGGTGGCAGTTCTCCACGACCTGGGCGTAAGCGTCCTGGTCCCCGGTTTCGCGGGCCGCCGTCATCCAGCCATCGAGATCGTCGACCATCGGCCTGGCGATGCTGCCGCCACCGGCCACGGTGCCAATGCTAACCCGCCGGCCAAGCCTGCGGTGACCATCGCGGCCCGGTTCGCTCGTCCGGGATTGGCAGAACGTGGTGCAATTTCCTTCAAACTCGGGTCTTGCGCCGGCCAACCACGGTCACAGCCGGATGGCGGCACGTTGTGTCTGCACCCCGAGGTGCACATGTCGACCGCCGCCAACGCTGCCGCGAGTCCCGCCGCCGCCACCCTGCCGCTCAAGCCCGAGGAATCGGAGTTGGTCGCTCGCCTGGCCCAGGCGCGGGTCAAGCTGCTCGCCGAGATGCAGAAGGTCATCGTCGGCCAGAACGAGGTGCTCGAACAGCTGATCCTCGCCGTGCTCTGCCGCGGCCACTGCCTGCTCGAAGGCGTGCCGGGCCTGGCCAAGACGGTGATGGTCCAGACCCTCGGCGGGGTGCTCGACCTGGCGGTCAGCCGCGTCCAGTTCACCCCCGACCTGATGCCGTCGGACATCACCGGCACCGACATCATCCAGGAAGACCCCGAGACCGGTCGCCGGCAGATGGAATTCCTCCAGGGCCCGTTGTTCGCCAACCTGGTCCTGGCCGACGAGATCAACCGCACGCCGCCCAAGACCCAGGCCGCCCTGCTCGAAGCGATGTCCGAGCGGCGGGTGACCTGCCGCGGGCGCAGCTACGAACTGCCCGATCCGTTCTTCGTGCTCGCCACCCAGAACCCGATCGAACAGGAAGGCACCTACACGCTGCCCGAAGCCCAGCTCGACCGCTTCATGTTCATGGTCAAGGTCGGCTATCCCACCCGCGCCGAAGAGACTGAGATCCTGCGCCGCACCACCGGGGGATCGAAACCGACGCTCAACCGCCTGTTCAAGGCCGAGGAGATCGTCCAGCTCCAGGATCTGGTGCGCCAGGTCCCGGTCGCCGACCACGTCTTCGACCACGTCGTGCGCCTGGTGCACAGCACCCGGCCGTCCGCGGCGACCGCCGACAAGTCGCTCGAGGTCCCCGATGCCACCAAGTGGCTGCAGTGGGGCGCCGGCCCGCGCGCTGGTCAGCAGCTGATCCTCGGCGGCAAGGCCCGCGCGCTGCTGCACGGCCGCTTCCACGTCACCACCGACGACGTCGACGAACTCGCCAAGCCGGTGCTGCGCCACCGCGTGGTCTGCTCGTTCGCCGCCCAAGCCGCCGGCCTCGACGGCGACGCGATCGTCGACCGCCTGATCGCGCATTGGAAGAAGGCGTGAGCCACGGGGTCCAGGGGTCGGGGGTCGGGGTCCTGCGCACTTCCGGTGCTCACCAAGCGCACTCCCGTGCTCGACAGC
>JACDEC010000277.1 GCA_013816645.1 Planctomycetota bacterium | reverse complement strand
GGATATCCCGGCGCAGCCGGGATCGCCAGAGGCGCAGGGCGAAGCCGCGTGCGCAGCACGCCGAGCGCAGCGAGCTGCGGCTCGGGCGCGAGCCGCAGCTAGCCTTCCGCCTTGGCCATGCGCAGGACTTCCTCCGGCGTGGTGATGCCCTGCAGCGCCTTGCGCGCGCCGTCCATCGCCAGGGTGCACATGCCGTTGGCGATCGCCGCGCGCCGCACTTCGGATGCCGGCGCGCGATTGAAGGCGAGGTCGCGGATCTGGCGCGTCATCACCATCATCTCGAAGATGCCGCGGCGGCTGCGGTAGCCCGAGCCCTTGCACTGGTCGCAGCCCTTGCCGTGCATCCAGCGGCGGCCGGCGAGCTGCTCGGGCTTAAGGTCGAGCAGCTCGATCTGGCGTGGATCCGGCTCGAACGGTTCGAGGCAGTGCGGGCAGTTGGTGCGGACCAGGCGCTGGGCGACGATCGCCTGGATCGAAGTCGCGACCAGGAAGGGCGCGACACCCATGTCGATGAGTCGGGTGATCGCCGACGGCGCGTCGTTGGTGTGCAGGGTCGAGAACACCAGGTGACCGGTGAGCGCGGCCTGGATGGCGATGTTGGCGGTGGCGCCGTCGCGGATTTCGCCGACCAGGATGACGTTCGGCGCCTGGCGCAGCATCGAGCGCAGGATGCGCGGGAAATCGAGGCCGATCTTCGAGTTGATCTGGCATTGGTTGATGCCGGCCAGGTTGTATTCGATCGGGTCCTCGGCGGTGATGATCTTGCGGTCGACGGTGTTGAGCGCGTTGAGCGTCGCGTACAGCGTGGTGGTCTTGCCCGAACCGGTCGGGCCGGTGACCAGGATGATGCCGTTGGGTCGCTTGATCAGGCCGTTGTAGATCTTGAGGTCGGACGGGTCGAAGCCCGCGTCGTCGAGCGACTTCTTGAGGTTCTCGCTGTCGAGGATGCGCATCACCACCGACTCGCCGTGGATCGCGGGCAGGCAGCTGACGCGCAGGTCGATCTTCTTGTCGCCGATCTTGACCTTGATGCGCCCATCCTGGGGCATGCGCTTCTCTTCGATGCGCATGTCGGCCATGATCTTCAGGCGCTGGATGACCGGGCCCTGCAGGCGCTTGGGAGCCGGATCCATGGTGAAGCAGACGCCGTCGATGCGGTAGCGGATGCGCAGGTGATCACTCATCGGCTCGATGTGGATGTCGGAAGCGCGCGAATTGAGCGCGTTGGCGATGATCTGCTGCACGAACTTGACGATCAGCGCGTCGTCGCCTTCCCCGCCGCCGTCTTCGGCCGCCTGGCGGTAGGCGATGTCCTCGGTCAGTTCGCCGAGCATCTTGTCGAGGGCTTCCTCGCTGACGCCCCAGACCTTCTCCAACGCGGCCTTCACCTGGCGTTCGCTGGCGACGCCGACCTCGATCGCCAGCGAGGTGGTGAAGCGCAGGCTGTCGACGATCTCCAGGTCGAGGGGATTGGTCATCGCCACCGAGAGGGTGCGCCCGTTGAGCGACACCGGGATGACCTTCTTCTCCATCGCCAGCTGCTGCGGGACCAGCTCGACGACCTTCTTGGGGATGTCGATGGTCTCGAGATCGTAGAAGCGCATATCGTACTGCTCGGCGAGCGCGCGGGCCACGTCCTCGGGCGTGCAGGCCTCCATCTCGGTCAGGATCTCGCCGACGGGCCGACGGTCGTTGTCGTTCATCTGCTTGGACAACGCGGCGTTGATCTCGTCGGTCGAGCAGACCTCCATCTCCACCAGGATCTCGCCCAGGAACTTGCGCATAGGAGCCTCGGACCGGGAAGTGTGGGCCACCACAGGGCTTGGCGCATCGGCCGGGGGCCGGGACGGGCCTCACGTGTGATGCACTCGGGGTGCGGTCCAGGTCCCTGGACAGGACGACCGATTGCCGGGCAGCGCGCGCAGGTCCCGGGCGTACAAGCAGTTGCCCTCAGCGAAGCCCCTTGGAAGCCGAAGTCCCATGACCAGCGTCCTTTCCGCCTGCCTGCTCCTGCTGCTGCCCTTCGCGGCCGGCGCTGCCGAACCCAAGCCCAAACCCAAGCCGGCCGTCGAGGCCCCGTCCACGGCCGAAGCCGGCAAGGCCGACGCGCTCGCCGCCTTCCAGCGCCAGGCGGCGACGGCGGTGCAGCCGTCCGGAGCGGGTCCGGCGATCATCGGTTCGTACATCTGGGGCGGTCGGGCGGACCTGGAGTACAAGCCATTCTTCATCTGGGAGCTGCGGGTGAAGGCGGGCTCGGCGGCGCTCAGCGGTTTGCGCAGCCGGACCGTCACCCTCAATCCCGATCGCACGCCCGCCGCGACCGGCGCCTGGCAGAACATCGGCGCGCTCGCCCCGGGCGCGCAGGTCGACGTATCGATCAAGCAGAACTGCACCAACTTCCCGGCCTACCAGGTCGACCTCGCCTGGCAGGGTGGCACCGCCGCATTCGTGGCCTGGGACAAGGTCGCACTGCCGGTGGCGCTGTCCGATCTCGCCCAGACCTCGTTCCTCATCACGACCGGCTACCTCCATGATCCCGACACGGTGACCAAGAAGAAGCCGACCGAGATCGCCTGGCACGTCTGGAATCTCGGCGGCGTGGCGGCGACCGAGGTCGAGCAGGTCATCCATTTCTTCGACGATGCCGGCAAGGAGGTGAAAACCTTCGCCGTGCGTGAAAAGCAGGTCGCCGGTGATTCGGCCATGGCCTGCACGGTGGTGGTGCCGAAGGTTCCCCGCTACGCGACGATCAGCGTCAGCGCCACCAGCGCGTCGACGGCGAGCGCCGGCGCGCCCGACCCGGGTGCCTTCACCGGCGCGGCCGAGGTCGAGATCGCCGGCGTGCGCGCCGAGGGCAAGACGCTCAAGGCCAAGGTGCGCAACGGGCTCGACAAGCAGCTGCAGGGTCTGGTCGTGCTGGTCACCCTGCTCGGCAAGGATGGCTCGCCGGTCAGGGCCTTGCGCCTGCCCGCGGGTACGCTCGCCGCCGGGGACGAGCGTGAGCTATCTGTGGACATCACCGGCATCGCGGCGTGGTCAGGTTACGAGGCGGGGTGGGAACTGCAGGCGCCGCCTACGAGCGCGGCGACGACGACCGCGGGCAAACCCGTGCGGGTGGAAAGCGACGGCCTGGTCTTCGCGCAGACCCAGGTCGCGCAGGCCGACGGCGTGCTCTGGCTCAAAGGCGAACTGACCAGCCACCGGCGCGAGGAGCTCGCGCGCCTGGTGCTGACCTTCACCGTCGCGGGCCCGAACGGGGAACGTTCGGTGGAACATCGGATCGACCGGCTTGCCGCCGACGAAAGCGCGATGATCGCCTTGCCGCTCCCGGATTGCACCGCGATAGCAGGCGTGCGCCTGGCGTGGACCGGCGCGGCTGCGCGCCCCTGAGCTCGTCGCCATCGATGGCACATCGATGGCAGCGTATCACCCTGCTGCTGGATCAGGATCACCCCCCCTGGACCTCGTAAGGGAATGCGAGCGCATCGGCTTCTGGGAACACCCGAGGAGCCGCGCCGTGACCACGACCAGCCCATCCGCCGACGCCTCGATGAGTGCCCTGCTGCGCGCCATCGGCGATGCCTGTCAGCGCAGCGATCGCCAGGCCCCGGTCGCCATCGCTGCCGATGAACTGATCGCTGCGCGATTCGCATACCTAACCGCGAGCCCGCGCGATGAACTGCGCTGCTTCGCCGAATACCTGGCGGCACTCCATCGCATCGCCGATCTGCGCGAGGCCGAGCGGCAGCGGCGCTAGGGCATTCGCCGAGTCGCGGGACGACCAGGCTCGCGGGCTTGGGGCTTCGGGCCGCGGACAGGGCGGGTACCCTCGCGACGATGGCGTGGCTGGTCGGATCCCCGGAAACGCTGCGCATCCAGCTCCTGCGTTCGGCCTGCGCCGGCATCCTCTGCGGCGCGCTCGAATGGTGGCTATTCCTGACCTTCGTGAGCGATGAGGCAACGGTCTCGGCGACGCTCCTGGCGACGCTGTGGGCGGCGTTGTGCAGCATCCTGCTCAACTACCTGCTGTCGGTCCATTGGGTGTTCAAGAGCCGCAACGTGCGCCGGCAGTGGCTCGAACTGAAGCTGTTCCTGCTCATCGGGTTGAGCGGGCTTGGCCTGAACGTGCTGACGACCACCGTCCTGGTCCACGACGGCGGCTGCTCGAACCTGACGGCCAAGGCCGGGGCGTCGCTGCTGGTGGTGGCGTGGGCTTTCACCGGGAAGAAGCTGTTGTTGTTCTCGGATCGCCGCGCATCGCGCAACGTCTGAGCCGTTCGCGGCGCCCGGGCATGGCCGGCACTGGTTCCGGCCATGGTTCCACGCGGAAGTGGTGTACAGATAGCCGGACCGGCGACGGGGCATCACAGGAGGGGCGATGGGCCTCGATCACGACACCGCGCTCAAGGCCCTGCTCGCGCAACGCGTCGAGCTGGTCGGCTACATCCGGGCGATCGTCGGCGACCGCCACCTCGCCGAGGACGTGTTCCAGGAGGTCGCCCTGGCGGTGGTGCGCAAGCACGCCGAGATCGCCGACGAGGTCCACCTCGGGGGCTGGGCACGCACCGCGGCGCGCTTCGAGGCCCTGTCGGCGATGCGCCGGGCGCGGCGCGACCAACCCTTCGACGACGCGCTGATCGACGTCATCGACCAGCGCTGGCAGGCCAGCCAGGAGGCCGCGCCGCCCGACCCGGCGCTGGCCGCGCTGCGCGTGTGCTGCGAACGGCTGCCGCCCTCGTCGCAGCGCCTGGTCACCTGGCGCTACCACGAGAATCGCAGCGGCGCCGAGATGGCCCAACTGCTCGGCCGCCCGGTCAACACCGTCTACGTCACCCTCAGCCGCATCCATCGCGCGCTGACCGCCTGCGTGCGCGAGCAGCTCGCCCGTCTCGGGGACGCCGATGCCGTCTGATCACGATCACGACGTCGACGCGCTCGCCCTGCGCCATCTCGAAGGCTGCGCCAGCGCCGCCGAGCAGGCCGAGCTCGCGGCGGCCCTGCGCGCCGATCCCGCGGCGATCGATCGATTCGTCGCGTTCGCTCGTCTCGAGGCGCAGATGGCCGAGATCCACGACGGCGCGACGCCGCCCGTCGAAGCATCCGCGCCGGCGTCCAGCGGGCCGCGGCGATCCACGGCGCCCCAGCCCCGTTC
>JACDEC010000276.1 GCA_013816645.1 Planctomycetota bacterium | reverse complement strand
ACCTATCGACGCGCGCGCGACCTGTGGGCGCCCAACGGCGCGGATATCGGTAAGCTGTGGCAGGACAAACGCGACCGCGCGTGGAACCTCAAACGGTTGCAGGACGCCAAGATCACGGTCGTCGACCAGGCCGACCTGCGCGCCAAGGCCAAGGACGGTGGCGTCCCGGACGAGGGCGTCGAACTGCTCATCGAACTGCTCACCGCACAACCAACCCCCAACGGCGCCGATGCGCACAAGCGACTCCTCGCCGGCGATCTCCCGAACGCGGTCGAGATCTGCACCTTCACCGGCCGCGGGGGCAGCCTGCTGCAGGATCTCGGCCGCACCTTCAAGCGCCGGACGGTCGACTACCAAGGTCGCCTGCTGCGTTTCGTCGGCGAGGGCTGGCCCAAGGAATGGCGCGTGCTCGAGGTCCGCACCACCGCACGCGAATGACCGGACCCGGCGCGCCGGGCCGCCAGCAGGCGTGGCAACACCGACATCCTGCCACCGGCACACCCCCGATGGGCTTGCGCTTCGCGCGTTCCGGTCCCACGCTCTGACCATGACTGGCTCCTTCGCCTGTCCCACCTGTGGAGCGAACTACCCGCTCAAGCCGATGCTCATCGGCCGACCGCTGCGCTGCACCGCCTGCCCAGCCACCTTCGTGGTCGCCGCCGACGGACGCGCCGCGCTGTCCGCCAGCAACCGGCTACCGATCGCGGCCGACGCCAACACCGCCAGCGACGCCGCGCAGCCACGTCGTGGCGATAGCGCGCGCCTGGCGACCACCCAGCCGCCACCGCCACCGCCACCGCCATCGCCAACGCCAACGCCTGGCGCGGACCCGGCGCGACCAGGCGGCGACTACGCGGATCTCGCAGTCGACGTCACCGATACCCAGACCTCCAAGCCAACGGGCAAGAGCGATTCGCAGCGTCTGCGCAAGACCCGCACCGACCGCCTGTCGGCGGATCAGGAGCAACACCGGCGCAGCCTGGCGGCGACCCTGTCGATGGCGGCCGCCACCGCCCTGCCGGCCGAACCGCCCAAATCCGTGTCAGCGGATTCGGATCGACTCCATAAGCGCAGCGAACCGACGCGCACCGCCAAGCCGGCCCGCGAGAGCGGGCTGGGGAAGATCGGGCCCGCGGTATTCACCGACCAGGGACTGCGGGAACACCGTCAGTTGCGCCAATGGTGGGCGGCGACGCTGGGCTGCCTGATCCTGATCACCGGTCTGTGGTTCCTGGTAGCGATGCGCAGTACGCAGCGCGCGGCCCTCGAGGCCTTCGTCGCGCCGGTAGCCGCTGGCCGTGGTCGGCACCCCGATCGCCTGCAGGCGATCCACGAGCGCCCCTGGGCGGCTGAGGTGCCCGCACTGATCGCGCTCGGGAGCCTGCACCTGGGCAAGACCGAGTCCCTGCCCCTCGCCGCTGCGGCTCCGGTCATGGCCAGCCTGACCGGGCTCACCTACCACCGCGAGCGAGCCCTCTGGACGCTCGATGACGCCCGCACTGCGACGTTGTGGGACGACAAACGCGATCGCGTCTCCAACCTGCGCCGGCTCCAGCAGGCCAAGGTGCGTTTCGCCGAGCATGCGCTGGTGCGCACCCAGGCGACCGAAGCGGGCGTCTCCGAAGCCGGTTTCGATCTGCTGATCGAACTGATCCGAGTCATACCGACCACCGCCTTGCGCGACTCCGCCGCGCGCATCCGCGCCGGCGACCTGCCGGTGTCCGCGGAGATCTGCCCGTTCACGGGGAGCCGCGGCGTGGTCCTGCTCGACACCGGGACGTCGTACCTCGAGCGCGAGGTCGACTACGAGGGTCGGCTGCTGCGCCTGGTCGGGCCGGGCTGGCCGGACCAGTGGCGCGTGCTGTCGTTATCCGTCACCGCCCGCAAGTGACGCGGACGCGGTGAACGGGCTCAGCCCGCCTTGTGCACCTTGGGCGCGGCTCCGATCGCGGCGAGCATCAGCTCCTGGACCCGCTTGGCGAATCCGGCGGCGTCATCCAGCCGTCCGCCTTCGGCGAGCACGGCCTGGTCGCGCAGCACCTGCACGTAGCCCTTGGCCTGGTCGGTCGATCCCGCGGCGTGCAATGCCTGCAGGCGTTCGACCAGGGGATGCGCGGGATTGATCTCGAGGGTGCGCGCGCGGCTGGGCGGTTGCTGGCCCATGCGCTTGAGCATCTCGTCCATCTGTGGTGACATCGCGCCCTCGCCAGCGACCAGGCAGCACGGGCTCTCGGTCAGGCGGTTCGACAGGCGCACCTCGGCGATGCCCTCGCCGAGCGTCTCCTTGACGAAACCGAGGAAGCCCGCGGCCTCCTTGCTGCGCTCCTCGAGCGCGGCCTTCTCCTCGGCGCTGGCGAGATCGTCCTGGGCGCTGCCGGCGGCCTTCAGCGGCTTGCCCTGGTACTCGCGGAAGTGCTGGACGACCCACTCGTCGACGGGATCGGTGAGCAACAGGACTTCCCAGGATTTGCGCCGATAGCCTTCGAGGTGCGGACTGGCGAGCGCCGCGGCCGCGCTGGCGCCGTTGACGAAGTAGATGGCTGTCTGCCCCTCGGGCATGCGCTTGACGTAGTCCTCGAGTCCGGTGCGCCTGGCGTCGTCCTCGGGCTTCTCGGCGGCGGTCCAGGTCGAGCGCCAGCGCGCCAGGCGAGCGATCTTGTCGCGGGTCTCGCTGTCACGCTCGCTGACCAGGCCCTCGCGCAGCACCGCGCCGAAGGCGGAATCGACCGCGGCGAACGCCGCCTTTTCCGTGTCGTCGCCGCCGGCCAGCTTGAGCAGGTGGTCGAGGATGCGCTTGACCAGCTGCTTGCGCAGCTTGGGCACCGCGTCCTGCTGCTGGAGCAGCTCGCGGCTGACGTTGAGCGGCAGGTCGTCGCTGTCGACCACGCCGCGCACGAAGCGCAGCCAGTCGGGCAGCAGGTCCTTGCAGTCGTCCATGACGAAGACTCGGCGCACGTAGAGCGACAGGCCGCGGCGCTCGCGGTCGAAGAGGTCGAGCGGGCGCTCGCCGGGGACGAACAGCAGCGCGGTGAAGGACAGCGTGCCCTCGACGCTGACGTGCAGCCGGGTGGCGGGGTCGTCCCATTGGTGGCAGGCGGCCTTGTAGAAGGCCGAGTACTGCTCGTCGGTGATCTGGTCCTTGGGTCGCGTCCACAGCGCCTGTCCCGTATTGATCTGCTCGAGTTCCGCGGTCGCGCCCTTCTTCGTGTCCTCGTCGGTCAGCTGCTTGGGCGAGCGCACGGGGTAGGCGACGTAGTCGCTGTACTTCTTGACCAGCGCCCGGATGCGCCAGGGCTCGGCGAACTCCTTGGCGTCGTCCTTGAGGTGCAGGGTGATCTGGGTGCCACGCTGCGGGCGCGCGATGCGCTCGGTGGTGTAGTTGCCGTCGCCAGTCGATTCCCAGCGCACGCCGTCGTCGCTGCCGACATGGGCCGAGCGGCTCTCGACGACCACCCGATCGGCGACCATGAAGGCGGAATAGAACCCCACGCCGAATTGGCCGATGAGGTGCGACTGCTTGGCCTGGTCGCCGGGCAGCGAATTCAGGAACGCCTTGGTGCCCGACTTGGCGATGGTGCCGAGGTGCTCGACCGCCTCGGCCTCGGTCATGCCGACGCCGTTGTCGCGGATGACCAGGGTGTGCGACTCGGAGTCGCCGACGACCTCGACCGCCAGTTCCTCGCCGGAGGCATGCAGCGCCGGCTTGGTCAGGGCCTGGAAGCGCAGCTTGTCGCATGCGTCCGACGCGTTGCTGATCAGTTCGCGCAGGTAGATCTCCCGCTCGGAATAGAGGCTGTGGATCATCAGGTGCAGGAGCTGCTGCACTTCGGTCTGGAAGACATGGGTCTTGGACATGGGAGTTCCCGGTCGGAATGACGTGATCGGCAGTCACCACGCAATTGCGGTGCCAGGACCTGACTTACAGAATACGTCTTGACGATATTCGTTATAACGATTACTTACGGCCCATGCCTGGGCGACTGCGCGACGACATCAAGCAGACCAAACCCTTCGCCTCGATCGAGGTCGAGGCGCACCTGAATCTGCTGCGCTCCGCCGACACCCACGCCCGAGAAGTCTCGGCGCTGTTCAAGACCTACGAACTCACCCCCACGCAATACAACGTCCTGCGCATCCTGCGTGGCGCTGGCGAACCCGGCCTGCCCTGCAGCGAGATCGCGGCGCGCTTGATCACCCACGACCCCGACGTGACCAGACTGATCGACAAACTCGAACGCCGCAACCTGGTCGCCCGCACCCGCGATGCCCGCGACCGGCGGGTGGTCACGGTCCGGGCGACCGCCGCGGGCGTCGCCTTGGCCGGCGATCCCGCTTTGGACGCGGCGCTCGTCGACCTCCACCGCCGGCAGTTCGCGGCGCTCAGCGCGGATGAACTCGTCACCTTCATCGCTCTCCTCGAGCGGGCACGCGCCCGCTGAACCCACCGACCGCACCGGTCAGACAGCACAAGGAACATCGCCATGCGTCTCCTCGCCTCCCTCATCGCTCCCGGCTTCCTCGCCCTCGCCGGATTCGCCGGCGCTTCCGCCGCGGATACCTACGCCCTCGACGGCGCGCACACCGCGGCGCTCTTCAAGGTCAGCCACATGGGCTTCAGCTACACCTGGGGCCGCTTCAACGACGTCACGGGAACCGTGACCTGGGACGACGCCGACCTCGCCAAGAGCGCGGTCAAGGTGGTGATCAAGTCCGCCAGCATCGACTCGGGCAACGCCAAGAAGGACGAGCACCTCAAGGGCGGCGACTTCTTCAGCGTGAAGGAGTACCCGGAGATCACCTTCGTCTCGAAGAAGATCGAGAAGAGCGGCGACAGCTACCACGTCACCGGCGACTTCACCATGCACGGCGTGACCAAGAGCGTGACCATCCCGGTGGTGAAGATGAAGGAAGACAAGGATTTCGCGGGGAAGGACAAGCGCATCGGCTTCGACACCCAGTTCGCGATCAAGCGCAGCGATTACGGCATGAACTTCATGCAGGGCGGGATCGGCGACGAAGTCACGATCACCTTCGCCACCGAAGCCGTCAAATAGAACCGCATCCGTTCTCGACCGCGGGGCCGGCGTTGGACTCGCCTTGCGCTCCACGAGGAGCGCGGCGGGTCGTCCGCCTTGGCCGCGCGGTCGATAAC
>JACDEC010000275.1 GCA_013816645.1 Planctomycetota bacterium | reverse complement strand
AAGTCGAGCACCGCCAGGTCGACGGTCAGCGCCATCGGCGCGACGCGCGGCTCGCGCGCGGCGTCCTTGAGCGCGTGCGCGCCGGCGCGGCTGCGCTCGCGGCGCGACAGGGTCGAGCCGAGCACGATGACCACCGGCTTCTCCATCGACTCCAGGCCGGCCATCAGCGCGAGCAGCGCGGATTCGCTGCCCTGGAAGGTGACCGAGCAGCGCTGGGAGGTCGCGTAGTTGCCGACCGGCGGCTGGAGCGCCTCGCTGCCTGCCGCCCATTCGAATCGCACGAAGGCCGGCGCGGACGACACGCGCAGCTCGGGATCGATGACCGGATTGGGCAGCGATTCGGCGGCGCTTGCGAGCACGACCTGGGCGATGCGTTCGACGATGCGGAAACGGGTGGTCAGACTGGGATGTTCCTCGGCCGCGGGATGGGTTTCGCCGCGGGTGAACAGGCCGACGGTGTCGCGCAGCGGCGCGTCGGTGGCCGGATCGCGTTGGACGTCCTTGGCGACCGCCGCGGTCGCGCCGGCTCCAGCGGGTCCGCCGGCTGGAACACCCACGCCCGTGGCTTTGGGAGCCGCGCCGCCACCCACGCGCTCGGGAAGGACGATCGCCTTGGCTTCGAGCAGCTGGGTGACCAGCGCCCCGGTCTTGTTCTCGTAGGCGATGTACCAGCCGAGCAGATCGTGGTTGGCGCTGACCTCCTGATGCAGCGGCGCGCTGCGCTCGATGAGGTCCTTCTGGATGCCGCCGAGCTGCTGCTCGTACTTGCTGACGTGCGGGGTGAGCACGTCGAGCCACTTGCCGGTGAGCAGGTAGTCGTTGGTGAGCTTGTCGATGTCCTGCTTGTTCTCGGCGTCGAACACGCCGGCGGGGTCACCCTTCTTGGCCCGCTTGTCCAACTTCTCGAGCTTGGCGTATTCGGTGTCGAGGGTCTTCTTGACCGCGTAGGGATCGCCGAGTTGCGCGTCGCTCGGCGTCCACACGAAGGCCACGATGATCAGCACCAGCAGCGCGATGCCGCAGGCGATCCAGTAGAAGTAGGGCTTGAGCTGGTTCACGGGACGCCTCCCGCGCCGGCGGACAGCGCGCATTCGAAGGTCGCGACCTTCACCTTGTAGCGGATCTCCTTCTCGATCGGCCGCAGGTCGCCCCGCTCGTCGAGGTGAGTCTCGTCCTTGTACCAGAAGGTGTCGGTGACCTGGGTGCCGATGCCGCGGTTCTGGACCCCGGCGAACAGCTTCTTGCGCTCGAGCAACGGCTGCAGCCAGGCCGGCGCCTCGAGCGCGGACAGCTTCTCGACGATCTCCTGGCTGACCTGACCGGAGGTGTCCTTGTCCTCGACCACGATGCGGACTTCGACGATCACCGGCGCGCGCGGGCTGGCGAGCGGACCGAAGGGGTCGATCTTGTAATCGAAGGCCGGCACGTCGACCCGGCCGAGGTAGAGGCGCTGGAGGTGCTTGTCGCCCTCCTCGACCTCGGAGGGCGGCGTCCAGGCCACCGGGCCACCGGCGGTGACGACGTCCTGCATCGCGCTGAGCACGCCCTGGTTCACGGCCAGCGACACGCCCTTGTGGTTGCCGAAGCGGTGGAACGAGCGCAGCGTCTCGGCCTGCGGCCCCACCCGGGCGAGCACCTCGCGCGCGTCTCGTTCGTTCTTCTCGTTCTCGCCGTAGTACTGGCGGATGGTCTTGATCACTTCGACGTTCTCGCCGAGGACCTGGCCGTAGACCACGTTGACGACGATCACCGTGACCGCGACCAGGGCGAGGATGACCGCCGCCGCCCAGCGCTTGGCCTTGAGCAGGCGCTCGATGCGCGCCTCGGTCGGCATCAGGTTGACGTTGGCCTTGGCGACGCCGGTCGCCTGCAGCGCCAAGCCGATGGCCACGCCCAGCGAGGGCAGGTCGGTGAGGAAGTGGGCGCGGTCAAGGCCGTCGGCGACCTTGACGCGGTCGAGGTCCTCGAGCGAGATGACCGCGTAGCGCAGGCGATCGGCGAGGTACTGCGCGAGGTTGGGCAGCCGGAAGGTGTTGCCCGAGATGACGATGTTCTCGAGCTTGGCGCCCGAGTTCTGCTGCTTGTAGAAGCCGAGGCTGCGCTGGACCTCGCTGCCGAGTTCGTTGAGGCTGGCTTCGATGACCTTGAAGATCTTGTCGGCCTGGCGGCTTTCGCCGATCTGGCGCTTGAGCGTCTCGGCCTCCTCGAAGGAGACGCGGAACTTCTTCATGAACGCCTTGGTGATGTCGTTGCCCGAGATCGCCAGGGTGCGCATCCACAGGGTGTCGCCCTGGTAGAGCACGAGGTCGGTGTTCTCGGCGCCGACGTCGAGGATGATCACCGTCTCTTCCGGCGGGAACTCCTGGTCGAAGCGCACGAAGTTGTAGAGCGCGAGGCTCGACACCGAGACGCCGACCAGGTTGATGCCGACGCGGCGGCTGCGCGTCACCAGTTCGGCGATCAGCTCTTTGCGCGCGGCGAACAGGGCGACGTCGTTGGAGGCGCCATCGGGCGACGGCGAGAGGTGGTAGCTCCACTCGACTTCGTCGAACTTGCCGGGGATCTGCTGTCGAGCTTCGAGCTCGACCATCTTGTCGACCTTCTTCGGGTTGATCACCGGGATGTTGATCGTGCGCGAGAAGATCTGCCGACCGGAGAGCGAGGCGACGACGGGGATGCCGCCGAACTCCTCGCGGGTGGCCAGCGCTTCGAGCGCCTTGACCACCGCTTCCTCGCGGTCGGTTTCCTCGCCGGAGACGATCGGTTCGATGGCATAGCCGAGCACCGTGACCGTCTCGCCCATGCGGGTGAGCTTGACGGCCTTGATGCTGGAATGACCGATGTCGAGTCCCCAGGCTACTGGGTTCTTTTGCATAAGATCCGTTTCAAACGAGGATTATGTCCTGTCCCCGAGGGCGTGCCGGGGATGCTAGCCGGGGCGTGCGAGAGGGTCAAAGGCGCCCAAGGACGGTTTCCCGGGGGTGTGTGACTGCGGCCGATGTCCCAAGCACCGATCCAGATGGGACTTGGGGCATGCGCATCGACCTGGACCCATTCCGTTGAAGATCCCTGGCGCCGCTCGGGCGGTAACCGGGAGCGCGGCTACCGTGCGACATGCCCTCCTCCGGACGACCGCCGGGCGCCACGACTCCTCAATCGCACATGCTGCTGATTGCTGCCCTCACAGCCTTTATGGCGCTTGCGGCGGCCTTGCTCGGGCTGGTGGCAGCGCGCTCGGGCGTCGCGCTCGCGGCGCTGATGCTTTCGGCGTTGGTCACCTTCCGCGCGCTCGAGAGCCTGCCGCGCGACGACCTCGCCGGACGCAACGTGCGCGTCACCCATGCCGCCCTCGGGGTTGCCCTCACTACCGACCTGATCGCGGTGGGGGCGCTGCTCTTTCTGCTGACCTAGCAGAGGTACCGCTGGGCGTGCGCCCGGAGCCGGGTGCCGGGAAATGTCCCGGTGGTCCGTGCGTCCTTCTCGCCTGACCAGGCCCGTGGACGGCGTCTGCGGGTACACTGTCCATTCGCTTCGGAGGTCCCATGCGTCCCATCAATGCCCTCGTCCTCGCCCTGTCAGCCTGCGCCCTCGGCGCGGGGGCCGAAAGCTCCGCCCCCGTCCGTCCGGGGGATGCGGCCATCGCCGCGACCGCCGCCCCGCGCGTCGACAGCTACGCCGACATCGCCCGGGCGGTGGGGCCGGGCGTGGTCACCGTGTCCTCGACGCGGACCATGCGCCAGCAACCCAGGATGCCCCCCGATCAGCCCGAACTGCACGAATTCTTCGGCTTCGGCGAGCGCGGCGGCCCCGGGCCCGGCCAGGCACCCCAGCAGCAGGGCCTGGGCTCGGGAGTCATCGTCACCGCCGACGGCTACATCCTGACCAACAGCCATGTCGTGCGCGGCGCCGACGAGGTCCGGGTGGGCCTGGCCGATGGGCGCCACGATTTCGTCGCGCGGGTCATCGGCACCGACGCCAAGAGCGACCTGGCGGTGATCAAGATCGACGCCGGTGAGACCGCGCTGCACCCGCTGCGCTTCGCCGACAGCGCCACCGTCCAGGTCGGCGACGTGGTGCTCGCCGTCGGCAACCCTTTCGGCGTCGGCCAGACCGTCACCATGGGCATCATCAGCGCCACCGGCCGCGGGGTCGGCATCCTCGACTACGAGGACTTCCTCCAGACCGACGCGGCGATCAATCCCGGCAACTCCGGCGGAGCGCTGGTCGACACCAGCGGTCGGTTGGTCGGCATCAACACCGCCATCCTCAGCCAGAGCGGCGGCAACATGGGCATCGGCTTCGCCGTGCCGGCCAACCTGGCGCGCGCGATCATGGATCAGATGATCGCCAAGGGCCGCGTCGTGCGCGGCTACCTCGGCGTCAACATCCAGCCGGTGACCACCGAGCTGGCCAAGGGGCTCAAGCTCCCCGACCGCGACGGCGCGCTGGTCGGCGACGTGGTGCCCGACAGTCCCGCCGCCAAGGCCGGCGTGCGCGCGGGCGACGTCATCGTCGCGGTCGACCAGGACAAGGTCCGCGATCCCCGCCATCTGCGCCTGCGCGTGGCGCAACTCGCGCCCGGCGCCAAGGCCGCCCTGACCCTACGCCGCGACGGCGCCGAACAGAAGGTCGACCTCGTCATCGGCGATCTCAAGGACGATGGCGACGACGCCGATCCGCAGGCGGTCCAGCCCGAGCGCCGCCAGAGCCGGCTGGGCCTGCGCCTGGAGGACCTCGATGCGACGGTGCGCGGTCGCCTCGACATCCCCCAGCGCATCGCCGGCGCGATCATCGCCGAGGTCCAGCCGGATTCCCCCGCGGCGAAGGCCGGGCTGCGTCCCGGTGACGTCGTCCACGAGGTCAACGGCCGCCCGGTGGTCACCGCCGACGAGGTCACCGCATCGGTGAAGGAGACCGTGGGCACAGTGCTGCTGCGGGTGTGGAGACAGGGTGCAAGCCGCTTCGTCGCCATCGAACCGCAGCAGCGCGACGATGCGGGCAAGCAGCGCTGAGCGCGGTCGGCGTCCCTGCGGGGGCCCGGGGGACGAAGTCCCCCGAAACAAAGAGTCAAAGCCTTCGGATTTTTCGCGGAAAATCGGCGCGCCAGCGCCCCGCGAAATCCGAATGCGACTAGCGGGCTGCTGTTTTTCAGC
>JACDEC010000274.1 GCA_013816645.1 Planctomycetota bacterium | reverse complement strand
GGCGTGGCCGACGCGTTCGAGCAGCGCGCGATGGCCGATCAGCACGGGCTGACAGCACGCGCGTACCGCCGGCTCGGCGGCGGCGCGCAGCGCGATCTCGGGGCCGATTCCGGCCGGATCGCCCGTGGTGATAGCGATTGGGGTCACGTCCGGTGTCCGACGCGCTGAACGTATGGTTTCCTTCTGCGGACGCCGGACGCCGGACGCCGGATGCCGGTTCCTCTCATTCCCCCCCCACGACCTGCAGCTCTTCCAGCCGCCATTGGCCGCCGGAGACGTCGAGGTGCAGGTGGCTGCCCGCGGGGACGCGGCAGCTTTCGATATCGAGTTCGGGCTGGCCGTTGATCAGCACCCGCAGCTTGCCGCCGCGGCAGGAGAGGCGCAGCGCGAGCGGGTCGGTGGATGGCGCGCTGGGATGCGCTTCCTGCCAGCCATCGCCTCCATGCACGCGGATCACGGTGTCGGCGCTGTCGATGCGCAGCAGCAATTCCTGGGTCTCCTGATGGACGCAGCTGATCACCAGCTCGGCATCCGGCGCGGCGGCGGAGAAACGCACGCTCAGCGCCGCCTCCCAGTCGTCGCCCCCCAGCGGCACCGTGCAGGCCAGGCCGACGGCTTCGCCGCGCGGTCCGGTGAGGGCGCCGTCGGCGAACTGCAGGTCGCCGATGGTGGTCTCGATGTACTGGAGGTCGCTGACGTCGCGGAAGGTCAGCACCGCGGCCTCGCGACCGAGCACGGCTTCGCGGCGCTTGAGCAGCGGACCGCTGGCCAGCGCCTGATCGCGCAGCAGCAGCTTGCCGGCAGTCGCATCCCCAGCGAGGATCAGCGCGGCGCCCGCGGCCAACGCCGGCTCACCGGTCGCAGCGGTCAACGCGGTACGGGTCGTCGCCCAGGTGCCCTGCCACTGCGCTGCACTGCGCGCGGCTTCGGCGGCCGCGGCGGCGAATTGACGGTGCAATCCGGCGATCGGCGTGCCGGCGAACACCGGGGCGAGCTTCGCCGCCAATGCGGGCAGCTCGTCGGCCTTGCCGCCTTCCAAGCGCAGACGGGCGTCGCGACGCGCGGCCTCGAGCTGCTGCACCAAGCGGGTCTGGACCTCCTGGTAGCGCGACTCGGCGTCGCTGCGATCGGAGGCCAGCGCGGTGTCGCGCAGGCGGGAGAGCGCGGCGAGCGCCCGGCCAAGGTTCTCCGGGCGGTCGAGCGGCGGCAGCTTGGCGATCTCGGATCGGTACCACGCGTCGCCCTCGACCCGCAGCTTGCCGGCGGCGATGCGCGCGCGTTCGATCAGGATGCCGCCATTGGCGCCGTGCGCGATGAACGTCGCCAGGGATTGCTCGGCTGCGCCCCAGTCGCCCTGCGCACGGTCGCGCGCGGTCGATACTTCGAGCTCGTCCCAACGCTCCTGGGCGGCTTGGTCGGTGGGCGCCGTCGGTTTCTTATCTGCAGGTTCAGGCGTCTTGGCCTGGCTGGTCACAGGTGTCGCGGGGACCACCGCGAGCGGTCCAGGCGCGGCATCCGGAGGCGGATGTTGCGGACCGCGACCGTGCAGGAGGTCGCGAACCGAGGGCTGCTTGAGCGCCCAGTTGCCGGCCAGGCCCGCGACCACCAATCCGGCGAGGATGAGCAGGGCCCGGCTGGCCCGCTGTTGGGTGGTCGGCTTGCGGGGGGCGGAGCGCTCGCTGATCCGCTCGGCGCGGGCCTGCTCGGTGCGCGGGACCGTCGCGGGCCTGTCGGTTGCCGGCGGGGCCGATGTCTGCTCGTCCACCTGCTCGCGCAGCGGACGCAGGTCGGCGAGGACCTCGTCGATCGAGCCGTACCGCCACGCCGGATTCTTGTTCATCATGCCGTTGAGCAGGTCATCTGCCCGCGCCGGCAGCTGGGGCAGGACGGCGCGCAGGCTGGGCACCGCCTGGGTGCGGTGCGCCTTGGCCAGCGTGGCAGCGTCATCGCCGTCGTACGGAGGCTTGCCGGTGAGCAGGAGGTGGAGGATGCAGCCGAGCGCGTAGATGTCGCAGCGCTTGTCGATCGCGCCGGGCTGGAGCTGCTCGGGGCTGAGGTAGGCGGGATCGCCGGCGACCGGGGCGGAGCGGCCGCTCTGCAGCACCTCGGCGAGACCGACTTCGAGCACGCGGATCTTGCCCGCGGCGGTGAGCATGACGTTGCCGGGATGGAGATCGCGGTGCACGATGCCGCGCGCGTGCGCGAGCCGCAGCGCCTGCGCGGCGCGCTCGATCAGCAGCAGCCCCAGCGCCGGGGCGAGGCGCCCGTCGCGCTTGACCAGCGCCTTGAGGGTGTCGCCCTCGACGTACTCGGCCGCGTACCAGGCGAGACCGAGTTCGGCATCGGTGCCGCAGGCATGAGCGACGACCAGGCTCTCGTCGGCGGCCGCCAGCGCCCGTTCCATCGCCGCGCGCAGACGGTCGCCGAACCCTTCCTGCGCGTTGACCTGCTGTGGACTGAACACCTTGAGAGCGGCGGCGCGGTCCTTGGCGGCGTCGCGGGCCCGGAACATCACCCCGAGGGTGCTCTTGCCGATCACCGCCTCGAGGCGATAGCCGCCGAGCGTGCGCCCGATCAGGGTGTCGGGATTGGCGAGCGCGCCGACCTCGGCCTTCGAGCGCCGCGCGCGCAGCGGTTCGGGCTGCGCGGTCTCGTCCTGGAAGAGGATGCGGCTCTTGCCGATGCCGATGACGTCGTCGTGCGACAGCTTGCGGCGCTCGATGAGCTTCTGGCCGTTGAGCTGGGTGCCATTGGCGGATTCGAGATCCTCGACCCACCAGCCGCCCGCTTCGGTGAAGACCCGGGCGTGGCGTCGGCTCGCCGCGCCGTCGTCGACGTAGAGCGCGTTCTCGCGCTGGCGCCCGAGCACGGCCTCGCCGGCGATATCGATGATCTTGTCGACGTAGACCAGCCTGGGCATGGGCCGGCATTAGACTCCGCATCCAGCGACCTGACCAGTGGCTTGTGCCCGGCTGTGGCTCGTACCCCCCTGCAGCCCGACCCCTTGGCATGGTTGCCGCTGGAGCCGGGTCACCTCGACCATAACGTCGCCCCTCCGCCCGTTGGCGGGGGAGTACAGGGGCCCGCATGGCATTGATCGACGGTCTGACCAACGTGGTGCGCTCGGTCCTGGGGACCAGCAACGATGCGGTGCTGCGCCGCCTCTGGCCCAACGTGCACAAGGTCAACCGCCTCGAAGCGGACCTGCAGGCGGCCGACGACACCGTGCTGCGCTCGCGCAGCGCCGCCCTGCGCGAACGGGTGGCCAAGGGCGCAACCCTCGAGGACATCCTGGTCGAGGCCTTCGCCCTGGCCCGCGAAGCCGCCGACCGCCGGATCGGCATGTGGAACGCCATCGACCCGGCGCGGGGCTTCCCCGACGACGCCTGGGGCGCGGCCAAACCGGCGGTCGACGCCGCCCGCGCCGAACTGGCCGCCGGCAAGCCGATGTGGGAGATCGACCTGCCCGCCAGCGCCTACGCCGCGATCCGCGCGCGCCATCCGATCTCGGCGCCGCCCTTCCGCATGCGCGCGCACGACGTCCAGGTGCTCGGCGCCTACGTCCTGCACCAGGGCAAGATCTCGGAGATGAAGACCGGCGAGGGCAAGACCCTGGTCGCGTCGTTGACCTGCTACCTCAACGGCCTGTCCGGCAAGGGCGTGCACGTCATCACCGTCAACGACTACCTCGCATCGCGCGACGCCGCCTGGAACGCGCCGGCGCTGCGCTTCCTCGGCGTCAGCATCGGGGCGATCCAGAGCCAGATGCCGTCGTCGGCGCGCAAGCAGGTCTACGCGCTCGACGTGGTCTACGGCACCAACAACGAGTTCGGCTTCGACTACCTGCGCGACAACCTCGCGCGCTCGCTCGACGACCAGGTCCAGACCCGCCGCGCCTTCGCCATCGTCGACGAAGTCGACTCGGTGCTGATCGACGAGGCCCGCGTGCCGCTGATCATCAGCGGCCCGTCGACCGGCAAGAAGGAGCATTACATCCAGGCCAACGAGGTCGCGCGCCAGCTCGACGCCGGCAAGGACTTCGAAGTCGATATCAAGGACCGCACCATCACCCTCAGCGACGAGGGCATCGACAAGGCGGCGAAGCTGTTCGGGGTCGAGAACCTCTACAGCTCGGAGGCGATGCACCTCCCGCACTTCCTCGACAACGCGCTCAAGGCCCACCACCTCTTCCACAAGGACAAGGAGTACCTGGTCAACGCCGGCGACATCAAGATCGTCGACGAGCACACCGGGCGCACGCTGCACGGGCGGCGCTGGTCGGACGGCCTGCACCAGGCGGTCGAAGCCAAGGAAGGCGTGGCGATCCAGGAGGAGAACCAGACCTACGCGACGATCACGCTGCAGAACTTCTTCCGGCTCTACGACAAGCTCGCCGGCATGACCGGCACGGCATTGACCGAGGCCAACGAGTTCAACGCGATCTACAGCCTCGCCGTGGTCGCCATCCCGCCCAACCGCCCGGTGGTGCGCGCCGACCATCCCGACCTGATCTTCGGCTCGCAGCAGGAGAAGTTCAACGCGATCATCAACGAGGTCCTCGAATTGCACGCGCTCGGCCAGCCGGTGCTGGTCGGCACCATCTCGGTCGAGATCAGCGAGCGGCTGAGCGAGCAGTTCACCCGCAAGGGCATCCCGCACGAGGTGCTCAACGCCCGCCAGCACGCGCGCGAAGCCGAGATCGTCGCCAAGGCCGGGCACTTCGGCGGCGTGACCATCGCCACCAACATGGCCGGCCGCGGCACCGACATCGTGCTCGGCAAGACCACCTTCGCCAACGCGCTCAAGCACTGGCAAGCCCAGGAGCTGGTGCCCAAGCGCCTGCAAGGCGACAGCCCCGAACTCGACGAGGCCGCGGTCGACCTGTGGGTCAAGCGCTTCCTCGAAGCCGAAGAGGCCGAGAAGATCAAGACCCAGCCGACGGCGGCCAAGCTCGCGGCGATCAACGCGCGTCGCGCCCAGAACGGCGTGCCGGCGCTGCGCCTGCCCTCGCACTTCAAGGGCGGAGACGTCGACGTGCGCGACCTCGGCGGCCTGCGCATCGTCGGCACCGAGCGCCACGAGAGCCGGCGCATCGACAACCAGCTGCGCGGCCGTTCCGGCCGCCAGGGCGACCCGGGCTCGTCGCGCTTCTACCTCT
>JACDEC010000273.1 GCA_013816645.1 Planctomycetota bacterium | reverse complement strand
GGACCGAAATGCTCGAGCAGCAGTTCGAAGAGCGCCTGCTTGGCGTGGCCGTAGCCCATGCCGCCCGCGCGGTAGCGCGCGGCGAGGTCGACGGTGCGCTGGGTGTCCTTGCCGGCGATCGCACGGTGGATGCGGTAGACCGCGCAGGTCTCGGGGTCCTTGGCTGCTTCCATCGGCGTCGAGTCGGTCTTGATCGACATCACCACCTTGCGCAGCGCCTTCTCCTCGAGGAACGGGTCGATGGTGTTGCCGTAGCTCTTGGACATCTTCTCGCCGTCGGTGCCGGGCAAGACCTCGGCGTCCGGCGCCAGGCGGTAGGCCGGCAGCTTGAAGATCTCGGACTGGAACTCGTGGTTGAAGCGCTGGGCGATGTCGCGGGCGATCTCGAGGTGCTGGACCTGGTCCTTGCCGACCGGCACCAGATCGGCGTCGACGTAGAGGATGTCCGCGGCCTGCAGCACGGGATAGGTGTAGAGCCCGACGTTGGCCGAGAAGCCCTTGGCGAGCTTGTCTTTGTAGCTCACCGCCTTGTCCATCAGGTGGGTCGGGCAGGCGCACGACAGCATCCACGCCAGCTCGGTGACCTCGGGCACGTCCTGCTGGCGGTAGAGGTGCACGCGCGCGGGATCGAGACCGAAGGCGACGTAGTCGACCACCACCTGGCGGGTCGCCGCGCGCAGCGCCGCAGGATCGCGCACCGTGGTCAGCGCGTGGTACGAGGCGACGAAGATGTAGAGCTCGTGGTCGCGCTGCAGGTCGACGAATTGCTTGATGGCCCCGGCATAATTGCCGAGGTGCAACTGGCCGGAGGGCTGGATGCCGGAGAGGACGCGCTTCATGGAGAGATTCCGCCTCGGCGCGTGCAATCAGCGCAGGTCATTGAAAGCCTGGTAGAGCAGGAACAGCACCATCACCAGGGTGAACGCCGAGAGCATGCCGAAGTGGTGGGCGAGCGCGACGCCGGCGATGGCGGTGGCCACGCTGACCGACAAGGTCAGGCGTTTGGCGCGCGGCCCGTCGCCCATCAGCGTCGAACTGCCGGTGAGCACAGCCTGACCACCATCGAGCGGGTAGATCGGCAGGCTGTTGAAGATGCCGAGCACCAGATTCCACCAGAACAGGAAGACGATGAAGCCGAGGAAGGTTTCGTCGCGGATCAGCAGTTCGACCCGACCGCCCGCGCCCAGCAGGACCCAGGCGATGGCGGCGATGACGAAGTTGGTGGTCACGCCAGCGAACTGGATGCACATGTCGCTCAGCCGCCGGCGCTCCGGGGCGTAGATGCAGACTCCGCCGAAGGCGCCGATGACGATGGTCACGCCCTGCTTGCCGAGCGCGCGCGCGACCGCGGCGTGGCCGCCCTCGTGGGCCACCACCGCCACCAGCAGCATGCTCAGCGAGGTCAGGAAGGTGAGGATGCCGCCGCCTTGGGTCCAGAACCACACCAGCGCGACCATGATCAGGATGTCGCCACCAACGTAGACCGGCGTGCGTCCGAGGTGGCCGACGTAGAAGGGCTGGCCGAACATGGCCGGGATCATGATTCGGGTCGGCGTGGGTCAAAGGCCCAACCCCGTAGCCTGCGCGCGACCAACGCGCGTGCAGCTTTGACCGTGGCGCGGCCCCGCCCGGTGGCCGCGCGAGCAGCGTGCGCGGCTCGCCGCCATCCCCCTTCCCCTCGGCGCGGCATCGCTGAGCATGCCGCCATGTCGGATCTGGTCGAACGCCTGCGCACCGCCCTCGCCACCGTGCAGGATCCCGACCTCAAGCGCGACCTGGTCGCGCTCAACATGGTCCGCGACCTGGTGGTCGTCGACGGCGTCGCGACCTTCAAGCTGGTGCTCACCACCGGCGCCTGCCCGGTGAAGAAGGAGCTCGAAGCCCAGTGCCGTGCCGCCGCGCTGTCGGTGGCGGGCATCACCAGCGCCGAGATCGCGGTCAGCGCCGAGGTCCCGCGCTCGCTGGGCGGCAACGACGTGCTGCCCGGCGTGCGCCACATCATCGGCGTCGGTTCGGGCAAGGGCGGGGTGGGCAAGAGCACGGTCACCGCCAACCTGGCCTGCGCCCTGGCCAAGGCTGGCGCGCGGGTCGGGCTGCTCGACGCCGATATCCACGGCCCCTCGATCCCGACCATGATGGGCGTGCGCCAGGAACCCTTCGTCATCAACAAGAAGCTGGTGCCGGTCGAGAGCCACGGGGTGAAGATCATCTCGATGGGCTTCCTGGTCGAGCCCGACCAGGCCGTGATCTGGCGCGGACCGATGGTGGTCGGCGCGCTGCGCCAGTTCCTCACCGACGTCGAGTGGGGCGAGCTCGACTACCTGCTTGTAGACCTGCCGCCGGGCACCGGCGACATCCAGCTGACCTTGGCCCAGACCGTGCCGCTGGCCGGCGCGGTGATCGTGACCACGCCGCAGACCGTGGCGCTGCAGGACGCGCGCCGTTCGGTGGCGATGTTCGCCAAGGTCGAGGTCGAGATCTTCGGCATCGTCGAGAACATGTCGCGCTTCGTCTGCCCGCAGTGCGGCCACGTCGAACCGATCTTCGCCGAGGGCGGCGGCGAAGCCTACGCCGCAGAACTCGGCGTGCCGCTGCTCGGCAGCATCCCGCTGGAACCCTCGATCCGCGTCGCCGGCGACGCCGGCAAACCGGTGGTCATCGCCCACCCCGATTCGCACAGCGCTCATGCCTTCACCGCGCTGGCCGAGAAGGTCGCGCAGCGGGCTTCGATCGCGGCGCTGACCTGAGCTGAGCAGCTGTAAGAATCATCCGATTGATGTCGTGACGATGCGACAAGAACCACGTGCCCCCGCAGGTCACTGCGCTTTTTTACGCAACCTGGGCTTCAGTAGATCCACTCCTGGATCGTATCCCCATTGTCGAGGGTGATGATATACAGCTTATGGAGATAGCCGAAGGAATCGTGGACGTAGAGGTAATGCTCCGTGCCACCTTCGAACGCTACCGGCGCGGTGCTGTCCGCGTACGAACAGGTATTGGTAACGAATGAGCCGTAGGACATAGCCGAGGCGCTGCCTGCGCAGATGAAACCGAGCAATCCAAGAGCCAGCAGTCGTGAGCAACGTGAAAAGCGCATAGTATCCCTTTATGCTGAGCATGAAAGAATCGTGGCGGAGTGCTCACGATGCTTTTGCCCGGCTCTGCCAGATAGTCAAGTCGCACGTGAAACTGGCTGAACGACGGCGCTTTCGCGAACTGCCCGAAAGCCCCGGTGGCAACACACACAACGGGCACGCAACCGCCTCGACATCGCGATTCGGACCGCTCCGAAAGAGCAGCTAAACTCCGAGGCGAGCGCCAGAGACAGATCCTCGGTCATGGATAGGTCATGAACGCTCTCGCCGCGAACGTCACCGGGCCGCGCATCGCCAGCCCCAGGTCGTGTCGCGTGGGCTGTTCGCCAAAGTCCTCCAAGCGACCGAGGTGAACGGGCACCATCGACGTCGACAGGCCCATGATCTCCTCCGCGCCCAGCGCCCGGTTGTACAGGCGCAGATCGTCGATGGCGTCGGCGCGGCCGCTCCACCAGGGATCGCTGCCCAGCCAGATCGCGCCGCTGTTCACCGTCGGGCTGCCGGCGAGGCCGACGCGCGAGTCGAGGACGCCGTTGAGGTACAGGCAGAGGTCGGACCCGCGCCGCACGTAGGCGACGTGGGTCCACGCTCCCACCACCAGCACGCCGACGCTGTCGCCGCCCTCGTTCCAGTACGCGGTGGTGCTGATGCGGTAATGGATGCGGTTCGACTCGGGACGCACCCACATCGCGAATGTGCGCTCCCAGTCCTGGTCCCCCTTGCGAGCCAGCAGCCGCCAGTCGCCGTCCGGTCCGCGCGCGACCTTGACCCACATCGCCACGCTGAAGTCGCTGGCGCCGACCTGCAGGGCCGGTGCATCGTCGATGCGCAGCGACGAGCCGTCGATCGCGACCGCGCCGGCATCGACCCCCGCGGTCCAGCCCGCACCCAGGAGCGCGCCGTGGTTGCCCAAGCCGGAGCTGTCGGTCGCGACCGCACCGGCCCCGTCGTCGAAGCGCCAGTGGCCGACCAGGCCGGCGGCCGTGGCCGAGGCGAGCCCGGCGATCTCCTGGGCAGAGAGCGCGCGGCCGTAGAGGCGCAGGTCGTCGAAGGCGCCGGCGCGGCCCGGCCAGGTGTGATCGCTGGCCAAACAGATCGGACCGTTGTTCGCCACCGGCTCACCGATGAGGGCGACCTGCGAGTCCAACGCGCCGTTCACCCAGAGTTGCAGGGCCGCGCCACGTCGCACGTAGGCCAGATGCGTCCAGGCGCCGACCGGCAGTTCACCGACGCTGTCGCCGCCCTCGTTCCAGTCGGCGGTGGTGCCGATGCGGTAGTGGACGCGATTGGAATCGGGATGCAGCCACAGCGCGAAGGTGCGCTCCCAGTCCTGCGATCCCTTGCGCGCCAACAGCCGCCATTCCCCATCGGGTCCACGCGCGACCTTGACCCACATCGCCACGCTGAAGTCGCTGGGGCCGACGCGAAGCCGCGGGGCATCATCGATGCGCACCCCAGCGGCTCCCTGGACCGCTACCGCTCCGGCGTCGACGCCGGCGGTCCAGCCCGCGCCGAGGAGCGCGCCGTGGTTGCCGAAGCCGGAACTGTCGGTCGCGACGGTGCCGCCGGCGTCGTCGAAGCGCCAATGCCCGAGCAGATCCGCCAGGGGGACATCATCCGATGGCAGCGGAGCGCCCGCCGGTTCGATGCGGATGTCGTCGATGAATGCGGTGTTGTCGCCCCCTGCGGTGTTCAAGCCGATGAAGCGGACGACCTGGGTGGGACCGCTGGCGGTGAACGCGCTGGTCACCAGGTCCTGGTACGCGGAGCCCTGCGGTACGAAAGTGCCGACCACCTGATCGCCCACCATGACCTGGAGATCCTGGCGCAACGCCTGGTAGTTGCCGCGCTGCGCCGCCGCGAAACGCACGACGCAGGACTGACCGGAAGCGAATCCACCCAGCGTTCGCGATACCGAACCACTTTTCTGGATGAAGGCGACCTGACGCCCCTGCGGTGCCGGCGGATTGCCCGAGGTGAAGCCGCTGTGGTCAGCGGTGACGCCGGACACATACGAGAAGGTCCACGCCGAGCCGTCTGGATTGTAGGCATAGCTCGCGACGGCGGGGAGTTCGAAGCCGAGGTCGTCGC